>DRLE01000035.1 GCA_011051475.1 Gammaproteobacteria bacterium | reverse complement strand
CAAATATGCCGGTCAAACGATTGGCGCAGATTGTCAATAAACAGAGCATGCCTGTCTTTATTCTATAAGCGGATAAACGAAACGGAGGTTTATATGTTCAACGCCTATAAAAAACAAAGCAATGCCCTGGAAACGTTCAGAATAAAGGCCCACCTGCGTAGCTATGTAAAAGACCCTGTTATTGTTGATGATGATCTGATGCAGGAAGCCGTTGAAAAGCTGAAAAAGCTGCCCTATGAGCGCAGGGATCCGGCTGGTAATATCGCGATCGAACTGCTGCTTGATGGTTACCATCGCGGACACTTCCACTATGAAGACCTGACCGAGGAAGGTAGCCGGCTGGTACGCGATCGCAAATATCGCCGGCATCACGGCCTGACGGAACGCATACAGCCCGCGCAGATGCTGAAAAACCATTATTTGCAGTTTTCATAAAGCCAAAGCCGGATTTATCCTGCAATGGCCACCCTGCGATGGTGATGAGTGGAAGGGACTCCATACTCTCTGCAATAAAAAAGCCCCGGTAGAACGGGGCTTTTTTATATATGGCGGAAGAGGAGGGATTCGAACCCTCGGTGGGCGTAAACCCACGCCAGTTTTCAAGACTGGTGCTTTCAACCGCTCAGCCACCCTTCCGAAGCTCGACCTGCGAGCAAGCGCGTATATTACGTGATTTTCTCAGGTATTCAATCACTCACAATCATTTTTTATAAAAAAGCTTTAAATTTCACAATCGCCCGCACAGGAATGAGTAACGTTCGTTGCATCAAACATGACATAAATACATTGCCTGTCATAACAGTGATTTATATAAGATATTGATTTTAGGAATTAAATCTTATATAATCGCAGGTCAAACATGCCATTATGACAGCTCAGGAAGACAAGATGCCATATACCAACCGCATATCCATTAATCTGCAAAGCATTATCGACGCATCAGATAATGGCTTTGTCGTTATCGACAAAAACTACAATATCGTTGCCGCCAACAAGGCCTACTGCAGCGCCTACGGTATCAGCAGCGAAGAAATCGTCGGCCAGAAGTGCCATAAAGTATCCCACCACGCCGATGTGCCCTGCCACCTGAATGGTGAGGACTGTCCGCACAAGAAGGTTTTCGACTCGCGTGCACCACATCAGGTATTACACATCCATTACGACTGTAATAACGAAGAAGAGCATGTGCGCATCAAGGGCTCCCCGGTTTATGGCACCGATGGCGAGCTGTACCTGGGCGAGGCCATTTTTCCGATAGCCAAATCCGATGAACTCGATTGTGACCGCCAGCGTATGCTGGGCACATCACCTTCCTTTCTGGCCTGTATCGAGGAAATGTCTGGCGCCGCACAGTCCGACGTCCCTATTCTGCTCAATGGCGAAAGCGGTGTCGGCAAAGAGCTGGCTGCCAAGTTCATTCACAAGAAATCCGAGCGCCAGGCACAGCCCTTTGTTTCCATCGACTGCACCGCTATTTCCGAGGGCATCTTCGAAAGCGAACTGTTTGGCCATGAACGCGGCGCCTTCACCGGCTGCGTTGGACGCCGACACGGGCTGATTGAATCTGCCCAGGGTGGCACCCTGTTCCTGGATGAAATCGGCGAGGTGCCGCTGGCGTTACAGGGACGCCTGCTGCGAGTCCTGGAAACCGGCTACTACCGTCGCCTTGGGGGGCGCGAAGACCTGCACGCCGATGTGCGTGTGATCTGCGCCACACACAATAACCTGCGCCAGATGGTTGAACACGGTACTTTCCGCGCCGATCTTTACTACCGCATAGCCGGTATCTCCATTACCATTCCTCCATTGCGCGAACGACGCGGTGACATCGCCCCGCTGGTCAAGGCCATGCTGGAACGCAACAAGGGACATAACGGTATTACTGCCCGCATCTCCGATGAGGCCATACAGGCACTCGAAGGCTATGATTTTCCAGGCAACATCCGTGAGTTGCGCAATATCCTGCAAAAGGCGGTTGCCATTTCACCTGACGGATACATTACCCCGGAGCAGCTGCAACTGAACAACTTTGCCAATGTCTATGTCAATCCGCTGGCAGAGCGCCGCAATGCAGTAACTGAAAAGCGGCCCAACACACCCAGTACCAACCGCTCACTGAGTGATGTCGAAGCCACACATATCGAATCCCTGCTGCACCAGCATGACGGCCATCGCGCCAAGGTTGCCGAGGAGCTGCGTATCAGCGAACGCACACTGTATCGTAAACTCAAGCAGTACAATCTGCAGCATGTCGGTAAAAACCGCAGTGCAAGACCCTAGCAGCCCGCAGAAAGACAATCAGCAGGCATAAAAAAACCCGCAAATGCGGGTTTTTTTATGCCTGTTACAATTGCTAGTCCGACAGCTTTTTAATACCAAGCAGCTTGAGCACATATTTTTCATAAATAGGCTCGGAAGTTCCCTTCTTCATCTTGCGAATGAAGTATTTCTCAAAGGCAATTTTCGCCAGATGCACCCATTTGCCTTTCTTGAACCAGGCAACATTGCGCGGCGGAATCTGTGGCAACGCAACAAAGGCTGCACCGGTATCACCCATATCAGCCAGACAGATAGCATTCCATGTTGCCGTGGTGTTTGGCGTTTTACCGGCCAGCTCATCGGAAATATTGTGCACCACGGAGGTCACCATTGATTCAATCATGTAACCGGTCTTTGGTGTACCGGTCGGTACCGGTGTCGGCTCTACCGGGGCAATCGCAATACAGACACCGACGGAGAAAATGTTTTTGTAGGCAGGGCTGCGATGCAGCTCATCAACAATAACAAAACCGCGTGGATTACACAGATCAGGCACATCAACCACGGCATCAACACCCTTGAAGGCCGGCAGCATCATGGCAAAGTCAAAATCAACCTCATGGGTCTTGACGGTTTCGCCACTGTCATCCACTTCATCAACATGCAGCTTGCCCGCTTCCACTTTCGTGGTTTTGGCATTGGTGATCCACTTGATATGATGATTACGCAGCTCGCTTTCCAGCATGGACTTGGAGTCGCCCACCCCGCCCAGGCCGAGGTGACCGATATAGGGTTCCGAAGTGACAAAGGTCATCGGGTACTTGTCACGGATCTTGCGCTTGCGCAGATCGGCATCCACAATAAAGGCGAACTCATAGGCCGGACCGAAACAGCTGGCAAAGGGCATGGCGCCGATAACAATCGGGCCCGGTTTTTCCAGTATCTCCTGGTATTTTTTCCAGGCCTGTTCGGCATGATCGGTGGTACAGATTGACTGGGTAAAACCATCCGGGCCGGAGCCTTCAACTTCTTCGAATGCCAGACGCGGACCGGTGGCGATAATCAGGTAATCATAATCAACACTGTCACCGTTGGACAGTTCAAGCTTGTTATTGGCAGCATCGATTTTATCAACACGCGCAGCGATGAAATTGATCTTCTTCTTGCCGAGGTATTTCTTGATCGGGATACTGATATCCTTGCGTTCACGCCATCCCACGGCAACCCAGGGGTTGGAAGGCACAAACTGGAAATCTTCCCTTTCATTAATTACCGTTACTTCATGTTTATTACCAACGGCAGCCTTCATCTCGTAAGCAGCCGGCATTCCGCCGGTACCTGCTCCCATGACAACAATATGAGCCATAATATTCTGTCCTCAAGTTAGTATAAAAACAAACACCAATAGATCATTGATATTCATACAGAAAATAAATTTTTTTCAGTCAGCTTTCTGATTTAACCTGACAGATTATAAGCATTCTGTCAGGTTATTTTATGACAATATGACAGTATTGAAGAAATAATCTGTCATCCCCATACTATAACGTAACAACTTGAAATTACGGTCGAAAACATTGAACCAGCGGATTGCTGTAGACTCTATACAATAACTGTAAATATGCGTGCTGTACTGTTGCCGGTGACGGTAATGGTGCTAATATGCGCGCTAACGACCACACTAACAACATTCATAACTTCTTTTAAGAAAAGGTAAAAAAACTATGCAAACATTATCAACAGCCCGTTCTGAATCGCAGATACTGGCGACAAACAAGGTTTTAAAGAATACCTATGCCCTGCTGTCGATCACACTGTTCTTCAGCGCATTTATGGCATATGTATCCATGGCCATGCAGCCACCGGCCGGAACCGGCCTGTTTACCATGCTGGCTGCCATGGGCCTGATCTGGTTTGCCCTGCCCCGTACCGCCAATTCAAGCAGTGGCATCTGGGTGGTTTTCGCCATTACCGGCCTGCTGGGCTTTGGCATTGGCCCGCTGCTTAATGCCTATCTGCAGACCGCCAATGGCGGCCAGATCGTAATGACAGCCATGGGCGGCACCGGCGCCATCTTCCTGGCGTTGTCAGGCTACGCCCTGACCAGCCGCAAGGATTTCAGCTTTATGGTTGGCTTCCTGATGGTCGGTATGGTTGTGGTTATCGTCGCCATGATCGCCAATATCTTTCTGCAGATGCCAATGCTGTCACTGGCCGTGTCATCAGCCGTCATTCTGATTATGAGCGGCTTTATCCTGTATGACACCAGCGCCATTATCCGTGGTGAACAGACCAACTATATCGTGGCTACAGTCAGCATGTACCTGAGCATATTCAATATCTTTATCCATCTGTTGAATATTCTTGGCGCTCTGTCCGGCGAAGACTAGCCGCAGAGAAAGTCTGAAAGTCATTTCAGTACGCAACGAAAAGCCTGCTCAATGAGCAGGCTTTTTTTTATTTCCGTTTTATAAACAGCCCTCTATAAAGGCTGCATCCGTACCCGCCAGCCCGGTTCCCCGTTGGCAACGACAGCATCATTGCCGGCCCAGAGGCCGGCGACGCCGATAAGCGTGTCACCGCAGTACAGCAGGGGAATACGGTTTCTTTCCCAGGGCGGAATGCCGGCTTCCTGCAGCAGCTTTTTCAGTTGCTGCGAATGCGCCCTGCCCTGTGGTCTGAAACGTTCACCGCCCTGTCGAAAGCGCAGGGTAAGCTGTTCCTGCATCAGCTCCGGCCTGAGCCCGCCGGCTTCTGTGGTAACGGCCTGCAGCATAATACCCGCCTGTGGCAGGCTCAACTGCTTTTGCACCCCCGGTCGCCAGCTGAACGACATGCCGACAAGCGAAGCTTCATCTTGCGCTGTGATTGCAGGCTGTAACAGGTAGAGGCCATCACGGTATCTGCGAAACGCGTAGCCATTGAACTGTAATTGCGGTTTTGCGTCCGAGCGGACATGGATGAGTGCGCTTTCGATCTCCTGTAACAACTTTCGTGACGGAGAGGTTTTCAGATTGAGCCTGATCCAGTAGCGCAGCAGGTTCATGCGGCGGGCATGGGACAACTGCTGCAGGCGGCTGATCGCCAGCACCGATAAAATATCGTGGAACAGGGGCAGCTGCAGTACAGGGGGGGTTATGACCGAATCGGCCAGATCAATGGCCGCCATATTATCAAGCACCTGCCGGTTATCTGCCTGCAATGCCGCGACATTCGCCAGCTGCGCAGCAAGCCGGGGCCAGCGTTGCCGCAGCAGCGGCATGACCTGCTGTCTTAAAAAGTTGCGATCAAAACGCGTGTCCAGGTTGCTGGGGTCTTCAATCCATTCAAGCCTGCTCTCTGCAGCAAAGGCTTCAATTTCATGACGTGAAAAGTCCAGCAGGGGGCGCAGATGCACGCCCCTGCCGAAGGGCCGACAGCCCGGCATGGCGGCCATGCCCGCGCTGCTGCCTCCACGAAACAGCTGTAATAACAGGGTTTCGGCCTGATCATCACGGTGCTGCGCCGTCAGCAGGCATTCCCCCGCACACAGATCATCGGCAATCGCCGCATAGCGCGCATCCCGTGCCGCCTCTTCCGGGCTTTGCCCTGCTCCTGCCGTCGCATCAACATTCAACACCGTCAGTGCAACAGCCAGTTCTGTGCAGACCGCTCGGCAATGCACGACCCAGTCATCTGCCTCAGCCTGCAGGCCATGATGGACATGGACCGCGCGCACCGGCAGGCCCAGCCGCTGACAGGCAAAAAGCAATACATGGGAATCGACACCACCGCTGAAGGCCACGACATAGCGGCCTTCGGGTGGCAGGGTGTATAACGTTTCCAGTGACTGCCGGAATCGTTGCAGGAAAGTCATGCGTGAAAGGCTGGCGCCCGGCTGACTTAACGAGAGCCTGGCAACACTAGGCGGCGGGCTCTTCGAGGAAAGCTCCGTAGGAAGTCAGGCGCTGGTAGCGCTCTTCCAGCAATTGCTCCATGCTCATGGTTTCGAATTTTTCCAGACTGTCGACCAGCGCCTGCTTGATATTGCGCGCGGTTTCATCGACATCACGGTGCGCACTGCCCAGCGGCTCACGGATAATATGATCGATCAGACCGGCATCTTTCAGGCTTTTCGCAGTAATGCCCATGGCTTCGGCAGCATCGGACGCCTTGTCGGCGCTTTTCCACAGAATCGAGGCGCAGCCTTCGGGTGAAATAACCGAATAGGTGCTGTATTCCAGCATCATTACGCGATCACCGACACCGATTGCCAGGGCGCCGCCGGAACCGCCCTCACCGATCACGGTGCAGACAATCGGCGTTTTCAGTGCGGACATCTCAAACAGATTGCGCGCAATGGCCTCGGACTGGTTGCGTTCCTCGGCATCGATGCCAGGGTAGGCGCCCGGCGTATCGATAAAGGTAAGAATGGGGATACGAAAACGCTCGGCCAGTTTCATCAGGCGCAGTGCCTTGCGGTAGCCTTCGGGCCTGGGCATGCCGAAGTTGCGACGGATATTTTCCTTGGTGTCACGGCCTTTCTGGTGGCCGATGACCATGACCGGCATGCCGTCGAGGCGTGCCAGACCACCGACCAGTGCCTGGTCATCGGCAAAGGCGCGGTCGCCGTGCAGCTCCTGAAAGTCGGTGAAAATACGGTCAACATAATCCAGCGTATAGGGACGCATCGGGTGGCGGGCCAGCTTGGAGGTCTGCCAGGCGTTGAGCTTGCTGAAAATATTCTTGGTCAGGGAGCGGGATTTTTCTTCCAGCTTGCTGATCTCATCACCGATATTGACTTCGGTGTCATCTCCAACATAACGGAGCTCTTCAATTTTGGCTTCCAGTTCAGCAATCGGCTGTTCAAAATCAAGGTAATTCGGGTTCATTTTCTAACCTGGCTTGTCGCTGTTTTTTATCGGGTATTGAGTTTGAATACTAGCATGTTTCCGGTGTTTTTTTCAGCCGGCAGGCGGTTTTAGACGCTACTATCGATACCGGCGGCTCAGCGACCGCCATCTTTCAGCTCTGAAAAAATCTCGGCCAGAACCTCGGTGGCATAACTGCCAGCCGGCAGGCTGAAATTGATAATATAGTCATTCTCGGCACGTCGCCCCGACATTCCTTCGGGAAGCAGCCTGCAGGCGCGTCTTGCCGCCTGTACCCGGGCGCAAACAAGACCGTCGCGGTAGACGGGGAAACGGTCAATGATCTCTCGCTCAAGCTCTGCCGCCGTGCCACTGACCATACTGTCGCCCTCACCCCACAAGGCCGCGGTCGGATGGATGTCATTGTTTTCCAGGCGATGCTGCAGCGCCTCACTGCCGTCATCACGAAAGCAGGCAGACTTGCCGGCCAGCATAAATACGTCACCCGGCAGGCGCCGGTTCCATACCCCCTGCTCCACCCGCTGCGAAACGATCCGGTTAAACAACCATGAGCGCGCCGCAGAAAGGTACAGACTGCGCTTGTGTCGTGGCAGCCGCCTGCGCGAATTGCGGAACATTTTCGCCGCCTGCTCCAGGTTGCCGTAATCCCGGCCGAAACGTTGCGGCCCGAAATAGTTGGCCACCCCGTTTGCGGCAATCATCCGGCAGCGCTCATCGAGTGCCGCAAAGCGGTTGTCGCTCGTATCGCTCAGTTCTCGGCATGTCAGTTCGAAGCCGTTCTTTTTCAGGGCGCCACGCTGCAGCTTTTTGTTGTGTCGCCGGCTTTCAAGAATACGCACACTCTCGCCACGATCATTCTCATTAAAGCGCTGCTCGAAAACCGCCCAGTCGGGCGTTTCCCTGCCCGGCATATGCACACTGAACCATTGCGAAGTCAGGGCATGGCGATCTTTCAGACCGGCATAGGCCACGGCATGGCTTTTTACATCACAAAACCGGGCCAGCTGCTGCGCCACATAATCGGTATTGCTGAGGCGTTTTTCCAGGTAGATCCAGCAGTGCTCACCCTCACCGCTGAAATCAATCGCTATCTCTTCGCGCACAATAAAATCTTCGGGCCGGCTTTTAATCTTCGCTGCCAGGTTCAAAGGCTGATAGACTTTGGCCGGCTCGTAGTCATCCGGCCGAAATCCGGCGTTGCAGAAACTGTTTTCATTGACGAGGGTACTCAAATCATTACTACCTGTATTTGCCTGGATAAACATGCCGGTAACAGCGTACCTGCCATACTTGTGCTGCTTGCCAGCATGTTTCTTCTCAGTGGCTGCAGTGACAGGCCTGCACTCGAACCGCTTTCCGCCGATGCCGTGGTACTGGCCTTTGGCGACAGTTTAACCTATGGCACCGGCAGCAGCCCGGATAAAAGCTACCCGGCACTTCTCGAGAAAAAGTTACAGCGTAAAGTCATTAATGCCGGCGTTCCCGGAGAAACCAGCAGGGGCGGTCTGCAGCGCCTGCCAGCTTTACTGGAGAGATATCAGCCGGAACTGGTCATTATCTGTCACGGTGGCAATGACATTCTGCGCAGGCTTGACCCGGTGCAGACGGAAAACAATCTGCGCCGGATGATTGCCCTTGCCCGTCATAACGGCGCGCAGGTCGTTCTGCTGGCGGTTCCCGAATTCAGCCTGTTTCTCGAGCCAGCACCCTTCTACACCAGACTGGCTGAACAGAACCGGGTACCACTGCTGGAGAACAGCCTGAGCGAGATACTCTCCAGCAATCGCCTGAAATCAGACCGGGTACATCCCAATGCCGAAGGCTATCGGCAACTGGCGGATGACATCTACCGGCTATTAAGGACCGCAAGCCGAAACACCATATAAACCGTTTGTGACAGCAGCCTGAAGGTATACACATTGACATTTTTTGACGCTCCGTCATAATATCGCGTCATGTCAACACTCAGCCGTAAACAACGCGAGATACAGCAGCGGGAGACTCTGATTCTGGACGCTGCCCGTGACCTGCTGAAGACGCAGGGATACAGACAGCTCACCATGGAACGGATAGCGGAAACCGTGGAATACTCCAAGGGCACTATCTACAACCATTTTGCCAGCAAGGAAGATCTGGTCTGCTCATTGGGCTGTCGCTGTATCAACAATCTTATCGATGTTTTTCAGCGTGCCTATGACTACCCGGGCTCTACCCGTGAGCGTTATTCCGCCATTGGTATTGGCTATTCGCTGTATTCCCAGCTGAACCCGTTCGATTCGCAGTATATGCAGATCGTCAAAAACAACACGATACGCGAGAAGGTCAGTCGTGACAAACTGGCACAGATGGAACAGCTGGAGCAGAAGATAACCGGCATTGCACAGGATATCGTACAGGAGGCCATAGACTGCGGCGATCTGGACAGAAAATACCAGGAAAAAATCAGCACGATTGTGTTTGGTTGCTGGTCCATGCACTTCGGTGCCCTGCAGCTCGGGCAGTCGGACATACCGCTGCACGAACTGGGTTTCAGCCCGGTGGTAAAAATGCTGTGGGACAACACCAATGTGTATCTGGATGGTTACCAGTGGCGGCCTTTTAGCAGGGAAATCGATACCGACCGCTGGCTGACGGATATCTCCCGGGCCTTGTTCAGGAACGAGATAGCTGAGCTACAATGCGCCACATAACCCGGCACCTGAAACAATACGAAGAACAATAAATAAGAACAAAAATACCAAACGGGGACGAATCATGGTTGAATCCTATACACGCTGGATCATACGCTGGAAATATCTGGTGGTACTGCTGACACTGGCGATTACCTTCGCGGCGGCCTTCGGCGGCAAGTTTCTCAGCTTCAGTAATGATTACCGCATGTTTTTCGGCGAAGACAACCCCGAGTTGCTCGCTTTTGAAAAGATGCAGAAGGTATTCAACAAAAATGACAATATCATGTTCGTGGTCACGCCGAAATCAGGCAGTGTCTTCAGCAACGATACCCTCAAAGCCATCCAGGAGCTCACCGAAAAAGCCTGGCAGATCCCCTATTCCACCCGCGTCGACTCCATTACCAACTACCAGCACACCACCGCCGAGGAAGATGACCTGGTGGTCGACGACCTGGTGCCGACACCGGATGATGACGGGCCACTGCAGCTAAACGATGAAGACCTGCTGAGAATACAGGCCATCGCCATCAGCGAACCGACACTGGTAAACCGTCTGATCTCTCCCGACAGCAAATATACCGGCGTCAATGTCACCGTGCAGTTGCCGGGCGAAAAACTGACCGAAGTGCCCGAGGCTGTCGCCAAAGCGCGTGCCATCAGAGAGGAGATGCTGAAAAAGTACCCGCAACTGGAAATCCGCCTGGTCGGCCTCGCGATGATGAACAACGCTTTTCCCGAAGCCAGCCTGAACGACGTCAAACAGCTTTATCCGCTGGCGCTGGGCTTTATCATACTTACCCTGTTCGTTCTGCTGCGCGGCCTCAGTGGCACCATTGCCACCTTTATTATGATCATCCTGTCGATCATGACCGCCATGGGCATCGCCGGCTGGATCGGTATCCGTCTGTCACCACCGGTAATGTCCGCACCGATCATGATCCTGACCATGGCCATAGCCGATGCCGTACATCTGCTGGTGACCATGCGCCACGAGCTGGCGATTGGACTTGATAAAAACAAATCCATTATCGAAAGCATGCGCATCAATTTCAGGCCCATATTCGTCACCTCGCTGACCACGGTGCTGGGTTTTCTCAGCCTTAACTTCAGTGACGCACCGCCGTTTCATGACCTGGGTAATATTGCCGCCATTGGCGTCGCCTTCGCCTTTGTCTATTCCATTACCTTTCTGCCGGCCGTGGTTGCCATCCTGCCGGCCACGGGCAGAAAGGAAGTGGCCGGCAAGCAGATGATGAGCCGCTTTGCCGAGTTCGTTATCCGTTACCAGAAACCCCTGCTTATCGGTAACACCCTGGGCGTACTCGTGCTGGCCGCCTTCGTTCCCCTGAACGAACTCAATGACAAATTCGTGGAATATTTCGATGAAACCATCGAGTTCCGCCGCGACTCGGACTATGCCGCCGAAAACCTGACCGGTGTCTACTACATCGACTTCGCCCTCGAAGCCCAGGAACCCGGCGGCATCAGTGACCCGGCCTATCTCGCGGCCGTGCAGAAATTCGTGCAGTACCTGCGCACGGAACCACAGGTAAAACATGTACAGGCCATCAGCGACACTTTCAAGCGCCTGAATAAAAACATGCACGGCGATGACCCGGCCTGGTACCGCCTGCCGGAAGAACGCAACCTGGCGGCGCAGTACCTGCTGCTCTATGAAATGTCCCTGCCCTATGGCCTGGACCTGAACAACCAGATCAATCTTGACAAGTCCGCAACCAGGATTGCCGTTACCCTCGACACCCTGAGCTCCAACGAGGTGATCGCCTTCGATGACGACGCCAAACGCTGGCTGCGCGAAAACACCCCCGAACTGAAAGTTTACAGCAGCGGCCCGACCATTATGTTTGCCCATCTTGGTATGCGCAATATTCACAGCATGCTGACCGGCACTCTGGTCGCCCTGATCTTTATCTCCGCTACGCTGATCCTGTTTCTCGGCTCCTTCAAGTACGGCTTTATCAGTCTGCTGCCCAACCTGACGCCGGCACTGGCCGCTTTCGGCCTGTGGGGCATTACCGTCGGTCAGGTCGGCATCGGCCTGTCCATCGTTACCGGCATGACCCTGGGTATCGTGGTTGACGACACCGTGCATTTTCTCAGCAAGTATCTGCGTGCCCGGCGTGAAAAGGGCCTGGGCGCCGAGGACGCTGTTCGCTACGCCTTTAACAGTGTCGGTATTGCCCTGGTAGTCACCTCCGTGGTGCTCATTGCCGGCTTTATGATTCTGGCGCAGTCACACTTTTACCTGAACTCGAGCATGGGTCTGCTCACCAGTATCGTGATCGCGCTGGCCCTGTTTATCGACCTGACATTCCTGCCGCCCCTGCTGATGAAATTTTCCAGCTATTCCAAGGAGAAACAACATGCTTAAACCCATATACCAAACCCGCCTCGCCCTGCTGCTGATCAGCGCAGGACTGCTGCACAGTGCCGGCGCCCTGGCGGAAACGCCGGCAAGCGATGCCGAAGCAAAAGGCCTGGCTATAGCAAAAGAAGCCGACAGACGAGATACCGGTTTTACCGACTTTACCGCCAATATGGTAATGGAACTGCGCAACAGGCAGGGTGATGTCAGCAAACGTACCATTCGCCTGAAAACACTGGAGGTCATCGGTGACGGTGACAAGTCCATGTCCATTTTTGACGCTCCCGCTGATGTAAAAGGGACCGCCTTTCTGACCTACTCCCACGCGGTCAAACCCGATGAACAGTGGCTTTACCTGCCCGCACTGAAACGGATCAAACGCATTAATTCAAAGAACAAGTCCGGTCCCTTTATGGGCAGTGAGTTTGCCTATGAGGACCTGTCATCCCAGGAGATCGAGAAGTACACATACAAGTACCTGCGCGATGAGAAACTGAAAACAAAGGAGCATCCGGAAGGTGTCGAAACCTTTGTTATCGAACGTTACCCTGCCTACAAGCACTCCGGTTATACCCGACAGGTGGTCTGGATCAACAAGGATCGCTATGTCGCAGAAAAAATCGACTTCTATGACCGCAAGAACTCACTGTTGAAAACCCTGACCAACAGCGGCTACAAACAGTATCTTGGCAAATACTGGCGCCCCAGTGAGATGCTGATGGAAAACCACCAGACCGGCAAGAGTACCCTGCTGACCTGGAAGAACTATAAATTCAAGACCGGGCTGACCGACAGGGACTTTAGCAGGAACAGCCTTAAGCGTGCGCGGTAGCGTGCGCTAGTGAATAACTAATAGTGAATAGTGAATAGTGATAAAACACGGATTACCTTCGGTAATTGTTTGCTTTGGTCTTATTGGCAATACCTGCGCGGCTGAGTTTTCCGGGTATATTGGCGGGCAGTCGCGGAATTTTTTCGAGCCGGCGGACAGTCCTGCACAGCATCAGCATTATCTTTCCGCCGTGGCCGAGCCCGAGTTTTATACCGAATGGGATGAAGGCAACCAGAACCTGGAGGTCAAACTGTTCTACCGCAAGGACCAGTATGACGAACAGCGCACGCACGGCGATATTCGTGAGCTGTCGTGGACCTCGGTGTTTGACAACTGGGAACTGCAGATCGGCATCAGCAAGGTGTTCTGGGGCGTGACCGAGACCCAGCACCTGGTGGACAT
>DRLE01000034.1 GCA_011051475.1 Gammaproteobacteria bacterium | reverse complement strand
GCGTCAGCCATATCCTCATTGGACGCGTCCGGCGCTTCTTCCATATGGCGGAAGATATTTTCCAGCACCACGATGGCGTCATCCACGACCACACCAATCAGCAGCAACAGACCGAGCATGGTCATGGTGTTAAAGGTGTAACCGGCAAAATAGATACCGGCGATAGCACCCAGCAGGGAAACCGGAATCGCCGTGGCGACGATCAGGGTCGAGCGCATATTGCGCAGAAACAGCCAGACCACCAGCGCCGCCAGCAGGGTGCCCTCCACCAGGTGTGATTGCAGACCTTCAATAATGGCGGTAATCAGGCTGGCATCGTCCACCACGGTTTTCAGGGTCATGGAGGGCGGCAGCTGTGGCAGTATTTCGCTCTTCAGCCGGTGTCTTGCCTCTTCAATAATGGCAACCGTATTGCTGCCGGAGATTTTCACCAGGCCCAGGCCGACCGCAGGTTTTCCGTTATAACTGGCGAAGCGGCGAAAATCCGCCAGCCCGTCCTCTACCTTACCGATATCACTGAGATACACGGGCAGCCGGTCATTGTAGCTGACAATAATATGGCGCAGCTGCGCCAGGCTATGCGCCTCCAGGTCAAGCTTGAGCTGATGCTCCCTGTTGACCCCTGTAATAAAACCGCCTGGCAGCTTGATATGCTCGATACCAAAGGCGCGAATCACATCGTCAACGCCGACATTGAACGCGGCCATTTTATTGATATCGAGGTTTACCCGAATGGTACGCGCCCGTTTGCCCGCAATGACCACGTCGCCGACGCCACTGATGGTTTCCAGGCGCTTTTTAATGGTGTTTTTGGCATAGACATTCAGCTGCTGCAGGGTGTTATTGCCCTGCAGCGCCAGCCACATCACCGGTTGCGAACCGGCCTCGACCTTTTTCAGCACCGGGGTTTCCGCGTCCTTCGGCAGCAGTCGTAATACCTCGTTGAGCTTTGCCTGTACCTCGTTAAACGCGATGTCGATGTTTTTGGATAACTCAAACTGAATCATAACCACCGACACGCCCGCCAGCGAGGTCGAGCGAATACTTTCAATACCGGAGACCGCATTTACCGCCGACTCAATAACGTTTGTCACCGAGGCGTCGAGAATATCGGGATCCGCGCCCGGCAGAACCGTGGCGATAGACAGCATGGGAAAATCGATTTGCGGCAGGCGGTCAACGCCAATGCGTTGATAACTGATAACGCCGAACAGCACCAGCACCAGGCTGAGCATCCAGGTCAGCACATGCTGGCGGATGGACAGGCGTGGCAGATTCATTGCGCAAGGCCCGGCTGAGCCGCACCCTTGACGTCGACAGCCACGCCATCGGTCAGATAGCCGGCGCCATCCAGCGCCAGCTGCTCACCCGCCTGTACGCCGGAGAGAATTTCTATCATTCCGCCCTGATGCACACCAGCGGTAACCGGCACTTCTTCGGCCTTGCCGTCCCGGATGCGATACACAACCAGGCCGGCAGGGCGCCGGATAACGCAGCCCTCGTCAACGACCAGCGCATTTTCATGCAGGGCGGTACGCACCCTGCCGGTAACGCTGGCGCCGGGTTGCCAGTCGCCCGGATTATCCAGGTCGACCAGAACATTAATGGCGCGACTGGTCGCGGTGATTTCCGGGCGAATATGGCTGATGCCTGCCTGCACCTTCTGCCCGGGCGCCACCGGCGTGCTTAATTCCACCACCTGGCCGCGCTTCAGCTGCGGCCCCAGCGACTCGGGAAACGGCAGCCACACGCGCAGCTGTTTTAGCATGGTCAGATGAAACATCGGGGTGCCGACTTTGACATAATCGCCCTCGGATATTCTGCGCTCATCGACCCGGCCATCCAGCGGGCTGACGATCCGGCTTTTGTTCAGCTTGCGTTCCGCCTGCTGCAGCCTGACTTTTGCCCCGCTCAACTGCGCCTTCAGGGCGCCGAGCTGCGCCTGGGCCTCGTCAAGTGACGACTGGTTTGCCGATTTCTTTTTGACCAGGGTTTGCAGGCGTTTGACCTGCAGCTCCTGCGCCACAATCAGGGAATTGAGCCGGCTTATATCGGCGTTGACCAGTGCTTTCGCCAGCCTGAAGTCAACCGGGTCAATTTTCGCCAGCACCTGCCCGCTGTGAACCGTCTCCCCGACATCGGCGGAAACCGCAATGACGCGACCACCAACCTCGGCGGCTACCATCGGCGAATTGATCGCCTCCACGTGACCTTCGGAAAATTGCCAGATGGCAAGGTCGCGGGTGCCGACCGTGGTGACCGTGACCGGCGTGCGGTGCGCATCGGCGCTGCGGCTTTCGTTTGCAGCCACGCCGGTGCCGGGCAGCAGAACCAGCAAGACAAGGCTTGTTATTATTCCGGACATATTGTTTTTCAGCATGTGCATCCTCGCCTGTCGGAGTATCTTGTTAAAACCGTTTGCCCGCAATTCAAAGCGGCGGCGCGTTCTATCAGCGTATTGTCGACTATCACGGACTGAATGCATACTGATTATTTCAAACGCACGGCTCAGGGCTCATAGGGCCACTCCCGCCATCCCGCCAGTAGCGGGAAATACAGTCCCAGTCTTATCGGCCTGTTTTCAGTGAGGCCGATTGCCCGGGCGTAGTTTTCCAGCTGTGTACGATAACGTTCGACTTCACGGTCAAGAAACGCTTCAAGCCCGCCACCGCTGTGACTGCCGGTCTTGTAGTCAATGATCCAGCGATTGCCCTTTTCATCAACAAAGGTACGGTCGATAACCATGTGTACCGCTTCGCCGTCGCGCCAGGCGGTAATCGCCATCTCATTGCCCACCTCACGGTGCTGACCGCTCAATATCCACTGGCCACGTGTATCGGCAAATGCCGCTGTCAGCGCCTGCCGGGCCTTCAGGCTTGCCGCCTCCAGCCGCGATTGCGATATACCGCTTTTCAGCAACATTGGCCCGGCGCGATGCAGCAGTCGTTCACGCGCCTGCGCATCAAGATTTTCCAGTCCCTGCTCACCGACATGCTGCAGCAGACGGTGAACCACGGTGCCGATATGACGCGCGGTTTCGCCGGCCCAGTCGAATTCCAGCAGTTCACCGGCACGGCGCACTTTCTGGCTGACGCCCGTTGCAACCGCTTCGGGCAGGGAAGGCATGGACCAGTTGCCAGCCAGGCGCTGGCGCGCGGCCCTATCCGTCAGCAATGCACTAGCCGCTTCGTCCTGCTGCGACGGGCTGAAACCGGCCAGCTGTTCGGTAAAACAGCTTTCAGCGACGGGCCACAGGCTGGCCAGCAGGGAGTTGCCCGCCGGCCTGACCACCTGCTCTCCCCGGCTTTCGCTGACCGTGGCATGTGCGAACAGGTGCAGGCGTTTTCTGGCACGGGTAGCGGCCACATAGAGCAGGCGGGTATCCTCGTAGCGGGCCTTGTTTTTCTCAAGCAGTTGCAGGCTGGCAACCATCGAGTTTTTGTCCTCACCATGGGCACTGATCGGTGCCAGCAACAGCTCACTGCCACTTTCATGCGGATACTCCAGCCAGTGCAGCAGACGGCTTTCATCACTCTTTGGCGCACGGCCCAGACCGGGCAGGATGACGGTATCAAACTCCAGGCCCTTTGCCTTGTGAATGGTGATCAGCTGCAGGCTGCCGTCGGCCTCGACATCCGGCAGGGCAAACAGGGCTTCCACCTGTTTTTTCAGTTCACCCGCATCAGGACGCATGCCGCCGGAAGCCACTTTCTCCAGCAGCTGAAAATAGACTTCGGCGTCCTCCAGATCGGTCACGCTGGCCACGCATGCCGGGCCTCCCAGCGCCAGCCAGAGCCCTTCGACCTGCAGCCGCAGGCTCTGTCGCAACTGCTGGGCAAGCGCGGTCTCCAGCAGCGGGAGTACCCGTGCAAGCCGCTGCCGGCCATCTTCACTGAGACAACCGGTGAGTTCTTTCTGGTGCAGCAGGTCAATAATGCTCGACTGTCTGTCTGCCGCGGCCAGCGTATGCAAATCGGCCAGGGTCAGGCCGCAGAATGGCGCACGCAGCACCGCCAGCCAGGCAATACGGTCGGCCGGCTGCAGCAACGCCCGGGTAATGGCCAGCAGGTCCTGGATGACCGGCCGGTGACTCAGGCGTTCGATTTCCACGGCCTGGTAACGCAGACCGGCCTGCTGCAGCTGCAGAATAATATCCACCAGATGGGCGCGCCCGCGCACGATAATGGCAATGCCTGTCTGCGGATCTTCCTTTTTGCTCTGCCTGACGATATTGACCACCTCACGCGCTTCTGCCTCAAAGTCTTTTTCCAGGGTGGCATGAAAATGCACGGCCTGGCCATCGAGTTGCGGATGAAAGGCGATGGACGGCGAATAGGCCACCGCTCCGCTGGCCGCATCGTCCTGCGCCGGCATCACCTTGAGAAAGCAGTCATTGATCCAGTCAACAATGCCCTGCTGGGAGCGGAAGTTGACACTCAGGCGCAGAAACTCCAGCGGCACATTCGCCAGGCCGTGTTCACAGGCATCGATAAACAGGCCCACCTCGGCTTCACGGAAACGGTAGATCGACTGCATGGGGTCGCCAACCACAAACAGGCTGTGTCCGTCACCCGGCTGCCAGCCGGCGGTCAGGCGCCTGAGCAGTTCGTACTGGTTGAAGGCGGTGTCCTGGAATTCATCGACCAGCAGATGGCGGATTCGGTAATCCAGCGCCAGCGCCAGATCGGTAGGATTGTCTTCCTCACCCAGCGCCGTGATTGCCGCCTGTGCAAGCGCAGCAAAATCGATCTGCCCGCTTTCGGCAAAAACGATCTGCAGGTAGGCGCTGGCTACGGACAGCGCCTGTATCAGCGCCTGCAGCGTTGCCCATTCATTGTCACTGTATTTATGTGCAGGCAGGTGCCTGACCTGGCTTAGCTGCAAACGAAAACGCTCTTCCGCCTGCAGCGCAGCCAGCAGTTCCTGCATGCGCTGCTTCATGGTTTTAAACCGTTCCTTCTCCGCCGGGTTGGCACCGGCCGTTGCCGCCGGAAACCCCTGGCGCTTATCGACCCGGGCACGCCAGCGGCCATCGGTTGTCAGTAACAGCTCGGCCAGGCCGGTCCACAGCTGGCGGTTATCGACGTTACCCTCAGGCAGGGCCGTTAAGTCCTGCAGCGATGCGATGTCTGCGTTCTGTCCGGCGTCCACCTGCGCAGCGGCGAAGCGGGCCAGCTGAACAATCTCGTTGCGGTATTCCTGCGGTACTGCCTGCGCCAGTGCATGCAGGCTGTCGGCAACCAGATGCTCGAACGCCATTTCCAGTGACTGTCTGGCCAGGGAAGGATGCTCGGGCCGGGCAATATGGCGCAGCCACTGGTCGCGGCGAGCCAGCATGGAAGCCAGCAGCTGCTGCAGACGCGGCAGCTGGTTATCCAGGTGGGCGGCAAGATGGGCAATCGCATCCGAAAACTCGCCGCCGCTTTCCAGTTCACCCAGGGCGCCGGCAGCCGCTTCCAGATACAGCGCTTCGGCATCTTCCGTAATCGCCGGCATCACACCCAGGCGGGAGAGCACGGGCATCTGCTGCACCAGGCTGGCGCACAGCGAATCGATGGTCTGAATACGCAGGCGCGAGGGGTTCTGCAGCAACTGCCAGCCCTTCAAACTGTCCTGCGCCAGCGCCTGTCGCGCCAGCGCCCAGGTCTGGCGCTCGTAATCATCCGCCGGTGGCGTTTCATCTTCTGCACGCTGCAGGGCCTGCAGGATACGCTGGCGCATTTCTGCTGCCGCCTTGCGGGTAAAGGTAATGGCCACGATTTCTTCGGGCGCATCCACGCCGGCCAGCAGCACAATAAAACGCTGGGTCAGCAGGCCGGTTTTGCCGGAGCCCGCCGGCGCCTGCACAATAAACGAGGTCTCCGGGTCCAGCGCGCGCTGGCGCTGCCTGAAGTCGGCGGGCGTGCTCATGGCAGCACCTCGTTGCCTGCTTCGACGCTATCGGCGCCGTTTTCATCCAGCAGGCTTTGCTCATTGATCCGGCACAGAGCGGTCAGATCACAGTACTCGCAACTGCCCGGATAGCGTTTCGGATCGACCTCGGCATTGCCCTGGCGAAAGGATTCACCCAGGCGCTCGATGCCAGAACGCCAGTTAGCCAGCACCTGTTGCCATGAATCCTCAAACTTTGTCTGC
>DRLE01000033.1 GCA_011051475.1 Gammaproteobacteria bacterium | reverse complement strand
ATCGATGGCGATACTTATGCCCAGTTCCCTGATCTGATTCAGGGTCTGTGCGGCAAGGCTGGAATCCTTCATGATCTGCGATTCGGTAAGCTCCAGTTCGATCCACTGCGGCTTGCAGCCGGTTTCGTGCAGCAGTTCCTTCAGGGTATCGATAAAGTTTTCCTGCTGCAGCTGCATAATGGAAAGGTTCAGCGCCAGCCGACCGGGATCCAGCCCCTGGTCGCGCCACTGGCAGATCTGACGCATGGCCCTGCCCATGACCAGCAGGTCCAGTGGCACAATCAGGCCCGTGTCATAGGCAAAGGGCAGGAAGCTGGCCGGCGTTATCATGCCCATGGCAGGGTGCCGCCAGCGCACCAGCGCCTCGACACCGGTCATGCGCCCGCTGCGAACATCCACCTGTGGCTGGTAATAGACGACGAACTCCTCCGCTTCCAGTGCCCTGCGGAAACTGGTATCCATGGCAATACGCTCAAAGGCTTTCTCGGTCATGGCGCGGGTATAGAACTGGTAGGTATTGCGGCCGTCCTCCTTGGCCTGGTACATGGCCGCATCGGCATTTTTCAGCAGAACTTCCGGGGTATCGCCGTCATCGGGATAGATGGCAACACCGACACTCAGGGTGACATAAACCGTCTGCTCCTGCAGAACAAAAGGCTCCGCCATTGCCCTGAGCAGATCCTGGGTCAGCGCAACGACTTCATCGTTGTTGCTTACCTGCGTCATAATAATGGTGAATTCATCACCGCCGAGTCGGGCCAGCGTGTCGGTCTGCCGTATCCTGCCTTTCAGGCGTTTCGCTACTTCTACCAGCAGCTCATCACCGGCCTTGTGCCCCATGGAATCGTTAACGCCCTTGAAATGATCAAGATCGATAAACACGATCGCCACCTTGCCCTGGTTTCGTTGCGCCTGCTTGATCACCTGGTTCAGGCGGTCATCAAACAGGAAGCGGTTGGGCAGGCCGGTGAGCGCATCATGATTGGCATGGTGGTGCAGTATTTCCTTCTGCGCGCGCAGTTCATCCTGTATCAGGCGTCGCTTCTTGATTTCCAGTGACAGCGCTATGGCGTTGACCAGGGAACGGGCGAACTCCAGTTCGTCATCTTCCCAGTGTTTCCTCTCTCCGGTTTTCTCATGACAGATAACCCCGATCAGCCTGCCTTCCTGGACGATAGGCAGATCCAGCATGGAACAGATGCCCAGCGGTTCAAGGTAGTCGCGGCTCAGCTCGCGCGTACGCTCGTCGTTTCTGGCATCATCGACTGCAAGTATCTCCAGGTTTCTTATCGCTCTGAAGTATTGCGGGTAGTCACTCTCGGCCAGGACCGCGCCTTTTTCATGTTTATTCGTCGGCCTTGAGTACAGGTCCGCACACTGCAGCCGGCTTTCGTCATCACTGAACAGCCAGATGCTGACACGCTCAACATGCAACGCTCTTGCGGAAAGTTCGGTTGCACGGTTTATGGTCAGGTTTTCGTCCTGGTAGTTTACCTTCGACCATTCCAGTAATGCCTGGTGATAATCCTGCTTGCGCTGCAATACATGCTGAATTTTCTCGATATTTTCGTTCACCACCCTGGCCATGACCGAAATCTCGTCCTCGCCCTGCACCTCTATAGGATGCACGCTGCCCTTTTCATGGTTCAGGTAGGCAAAAAAGTCCAGCAGGCCTTTCTGGAAGGACGCCACCATGGAAGATATCGACGAGGCAATCAACGAACCAAAAATCACGCCCAGCACAATAGCTATAATGGCAACGACAAGCATGGTAAGAGCTGTAGTCTGCCGCTTGCGCGCCATATGCTCGACGGAATGCCTGGCCGCCTCGATCGCATTGGCGATAACGACATCCCCCAGTTTTTTCATCTGAGGCAATACATCGTTGACCAGCTGAAGATCGAGCTCGGCCCATAACAGCATGGCATTTTTATATTTTTTTGCCGAGCGGTAAAAATTCTCCAGTTTTTCGAATTCGAAATCCTGGTCAGACATGGCTTTCAGCCTGTGCCACTCGCTCATCATAAAACGGTAATCCTTCCTGAAGGCATTCAGCACTGCCGGATCCGGGCTGAGGCGATATTTCTTTTCATGCAGGCGTGTTACATAGGTGTACTGCCAGATATTCGAGCCGTTATTGATCTTCTCGATGGTCTTCTGGTTCAGCACCTGCTTTATCTCTTTTCTCTTGGCCTCGACATACTGCTGTATCTGCAGTGTTATGTATTCACCTTCCTGCTCCAGCGTATCGGCCTGCCTGCTCAGTTCGGTGAGGATGGATACCGCTTTCATATAAAGGGTTTTATATTCGTCCGTTGACTGCCGCGTTTTCTCCAGCTCCATCAGCAGCAGGTCACTCTGGCCAAGTGTATCGATCTCATCCAGTATGCGATAGATTTCATCAACATAGGAAAGGGCATTTTGATACGCGCGGTTGGCCGCCTCGATATCATAGACAGAGCCGTTGGCGTTAAGACGATAGTTCTGTTCTTCGAGAATAAGCCGGTTGGTATACCGTTCGATCTCTGTGGCAAAAACAAGGTCTTCAAACTCGGCACGCAAGCCTCCCAGACCACGATAGGAGACCGCCGACAGGGTCAAGGCCACCAGCACACTGAGCAGCACCAGCAAATAGGTTTTGCTTTTGATTGAAAGTCGTCTTAAGAAGTACATGTATTGCTATCCCTGGTTAACACTGCCTTTTTTCAATATCTCCAGCATCTCATCGGCGCTGACGGCCCTGCTGAAATAGTATCCCTGAAAGACCTCACACCCCTTACTGTGCAGAAAGTCCAGCTGAACCTTTGTCTCCACGCCTTCGGCAATGACATCAAGACCAAGATGACGTGACATGGCAATAATCGTATCAACGATGGCCGCATCATTATTATCCACATTGATATCCTGAACAAAAGACTGGTCGATCTTGAGCTTGTCCAGGGGCAGGCTCTTGAGGTATCCCAGGGATGAATAGCCGGTACCGAAATCGTCAATCGCTATACGCACACCGTGTTCGCGCAGAGTGCTCAGTTTGCTAACCACATCACCCATGCGTTCCATAAGCAGGCTCTCGGTTATCTCAAGTTCAATGCAGCGGGCATCAAGACCCGAGGCTTTCATCATGCTGATAATCTCCTCGACAAAGCCGACCTGATGAAACTGACGCGGGCTGACATTAACGGCCACGGTTCGTGAGTCGAGGCTGACGCCATTCTCCTGCCAGCGTGCCAGCTGCATGCTGGCCTGTTGCAACACCCAGTGACCGATATCAAGAATCAGGCCGGTTTCCTCGGCCAGCGCAATAAATTCGGCGGGTGAAACCATGCCTCGCCGCGGATGCTGCCAGCGCAACAGGACTTCAGCACCGGTAACATGGCCGTCGATACTGACCTGCGGCTGGTAGTACAGAACCAGCTCATCGTTTTGCAGGGCATTGCGTAAGTCCTTTTCCAGTTGCAACCTGGCATCGGCGTCCTCCTGCATGGCGGGCTTGTAGAAACGGGTGGTATTACGGCCTTCTTCCTTGGCGCGGTAAAGAGCACTGTCGGCGTGTTTGAGGATATCATCAGCGCCTTCATCATCTTCGGGAAACACCACAACACCTATACTGGTATTGAGAAAATACTGATAACCGTGCAGGTCGAAGGCTTCCGCCAGGCTTGACCTGACCTTGTCCGCCACACTGCCGGCCTCCAGACTGGCCTTGCTCATTTCAGTACTTGCCGCCGGCAGCATAATAACGAACTCATCTCCCCCCAGGCGGCAGACAGTATCCTCCGCTCTGACCAGATCGCTAAGGCGGCGTGCTACCTGCCGCAGCAACTCATCCCCTACCGGGTGACCCAGGGCATCGTTCAGGTTCTTGAAGCGGTCCAGATCCAGGTAAAGCACGGCGCCATAGCTCTTGTGTCGCCGGCCAACGGCAATTTCATGGTTAAGGCGGTCGAGCAGCAGGCGTCGGTTGGCCAGGTTGGTCAGTTCATCGTAATAGGCCAGTTGCTCAATTCTGTTTTCGGCGAATTTGCGCTCGGTAATATCATGGCTGGTACCGACATAATGCGTCACTTTACCGGTATCATCCTTGACCGCAGTAATGGTGAGCAGCTCGGCATACAGGCTGCCGTTCTTGCGTTTGTTCCATAACTCGCCCTGCCAGGTACCGTTTTCATTGATCTGCTGCCACATCTTCCGGTAGAAATTGCTGTCCTGGCGTCCGGACTTGAGCATACTGGGATAGTCGCCGATCATCTCCTCGGCACTGTAACCGGTCATTTCCTCAAGCGCCGGGTTCACCCTGAGTATGCGCCTGTTTTCATCCGTAATGACGATACCCGAATGCGTGTAGAAGGTGGTCGCCGCCAGCTTCAGCTCCTCCTCGGCTTTTCTGATATCGGTAAGATCACGCACAAAGGCGCTGAAGAAACAGCCATCCTTGATTTCAAGCTGGGATATTGTCAGCTCGACCGGAAACTCCCGGCCGCTTTTGTGCAGAGCGCTGACCTCAACACGCTGGTTGAGTATATTTTCCCGGCCGGTTTTTCTCAGCCGTTCAATGCCCTGCAGATGCATCCTGCGGTATTGTTCCGGAATAATGGTTTCATGCAGGTACTGCCCGAGTATTTCATCACGGTTCCAGCCGAATATTTTCTCCGCCTGCGCGTTCCATTCCACGATGGTGCCGTTCTCATCGGCGGCAATAATCGCATCCATGGAGGTTTCGATAATATTATTCAGCCTCGATGCCTGCTCCCTGACCGTCTGCTGCACATCGTAGGACAGGGTGACATCATGAAACACGAGAATCACACCGCGTATTTCGCCACCGGCGGTTTTTATCGGTGCCGCACTGTCGGCTATCTGATAGCGGTTACCGTCGCGTGAAAGCAGTACGGTGTGATTGGCCAGACCGACAACATGCCCCTCTTTCAGTACCTGTTCAACCGGATTGTCCACGGCTTCACCGGTTGTGGCATGCTCGATAACAAAAATCTCGTTCAGCGGCATACCCTGCGCCTCGTCAAAGCACCAGCCGGTCAGTTCCTCGGCAACAGGATTCATCCGGGTGACACGACCCTCGATATCCGTGGCAATAACCGCGTCGCCTATGGAGTGCAGCGTGGTTTCAAGGTCCTGTTCACGCACCGCGATCGCCCGGCTGGAAGATCGTTGAAACAGGATTATCAACAGAAACAGATAGACCATCAGGGTGATGGCCGCGGTCTGCGCCAGCTGTACCGCCTGCTCACCATCGTGAATATCGGCATGCAATGGCTCCTCACCCAGTGCCAGTGCAGACAGGGCCTGGAGCAGCTTCCGGTCGGCTACGGCGTAGTGCTCCAGTTCGTGATGCGGGTCCTTGTCGGTGTGATCGAGATGGCTGAACATCCAGCGCTCCCTGGCCTGCCACTCCGTATAACTGCGGGAGAACGCCTTTACCTGTACCAGCAGCCTGTCATTGTAGGCGGCCAGCCGGAGATACTCATCCAGAATACGCCTGGCCCGCTCATTGATCCTGTCAAACTCGGGCAGCAGCGAGACAAAGTCACCGCTGCGTATGGCCCGGTTTTCAAGTGCCTTGATTTCCAGCATGGGCCGGCGCATGGCATCAAGCTGCCTGATTGCCGCCTGTGCACGTTGCCCCCTGTCGATGCGTTGCGGAATATCCTGCAGATATAAAACCAGGGTGAACAGACACACGCCAAGCGCCGCAGCAAGTAATAACCGAACCTTATTGAAAGCAGGAATATATAATCTCATCTGACTCAAGCCATTCCCGTTGTGCGCCCCCTGAAAGATTTAAAGTATAGAACAGTTGCAGCGTACAACCTTCTGATTATGCGAAAAATAACCGGATTTTTTTATCCGGATGCGACATAATACCCGACATCGTTTCACGTTACGCCATCCATCGCTCGCAATCACCATGTTCAGCCACGTAAATACTAAGGGAAAGTTCAAACTCGACTTGTTAAAATAAAGGATTCCACACCTGATTGATATCATGAAAACGCCTGAACTCCTGCTTCCCGCCGGCACCCTGAGAAACATGAAATACGCCTTTGCCTATGGCGCGGACGCGGTTTATGCCGGCCAACCGCGTTACTCGCTGCGCGTACGAAATAATGACTTCAAGCTGGAAAACCTGGAAAAAGGCATCAACCATGCGCATGACCTGGGCAAAAAGTTCTTTGTCGCCAGCAATCTGATGCCACATAACAGCAAGGTAAAAACCTATATGCAGGATATGGCGCCGGTTATCGCGCTACAGCCCGATGCCCTGATCATGTCCGATCCCGGCCTGATTATGATGGTGCGCGAGCGCTGGCCCGAAATGCCCGTTCATCTGTCGGTACAGGCCAATACCGTCAACTACGCCTCGGTAAAATTCTGGCAATCACTGGGACTGGAGCGTGTGATTCT
>DRLE01000032.1 GCA_011051475.1 Gammaproteobacteria bacterium | reverse complement strand
TCCATCGTGCCGCAGCAGGCTGATGCCTTCAATATCGGTTTCCGCTTTACCCAGGGCGTACAGGAACTGCCGGGCATTATTGAAAAAGTGAAGGGTATGGGCGCCGAGCTGATCGTGGTGCAGTCCGAACTGGGTCTGTCACAGAACATCAAGATCGCACAGAGCTTTGAAGATATCGATGTGATGTATTCCGCGCATACCCACGAAGTGACTCTGGGCGCACTGGTCGTTGACGAGCACCATGTGCTGAAGACCACACCCGGTGAGCGCTTGAGCCATAGAGCGCGCAGGTTGCTGCACAAGGGCGGCGCTATCGTGGTTGAAACCAACCGTGATATGTACGTAGGTCGCCTGGATCTGGTAATAAGCGGTGGCCAGATCCGTAACTTCGACTGGGAAGCCATACCGGTCGATGAGTCCGTGCCGGAAGATCCTGCCATGGCACAGCTGGTTGCTGCCATGGAAGAGGACTTCGTGGCCGGTGAAGACAATGCCGTCATGCGTCACAGCTTCCGTCCCGGCGGTTTCGGCCCCAACGCCGGCCTGCAGCTGGTTGACGACCTCGACACCGTTGTCGGTTACACCGACACCCTGCTGCTGCGTCACCATGTACTGGAAGATACCCTGAACAATTTCCTGGCCGATGCCATCCTTGCCGTTACAGACAGTGTGTCTGATGTGCGCAATGTACCGGGCTGGGAGAACGGGGTTGATATTTCCATGGCCAACGGTTTCCGCTTCGGCAATGCCGTGCTGCCCGGTGGTGCCATTACCCTGCGTGATCTGTACACCTGGTTCCCGATTGCGCCGGCAGTGAATATTGCCGACTTCTCCGGTCAGTCTATTGAAGGCAGCCTGGAAACCATTCTGGCGGCCGTGTTCAACCGTAATGCCTTCCTGCAACGCGGCGGCTGGTATGTCGGCCTGGCCAATATGAAGCAGAAAATCGACCTGAAGAATCGCCCCTTCAGCAGTTCCAGTGGTCGTGTCGTGGAAACAACCATAGGTGGACAGCCAATCGATCCAAGCAAACGTTATGTCTTCGCTTCCTGTTACGGGCATGGCAATCCGCTGGATGAGGTCTGCCGTACCGGTGGTGGCGCCAACCATATGTTCTTCCAGCTGGCTGACCCGGATGATTACAGCAGTGAAATCACCCTGGTGGCACCGCTAAATGACAGCAAGATCATTGATGGTGCGAAGGTAAAACAGGTTGCACCTGACAACTACCTGCACCCGGTACATGCGCTGCGTCGTTACCTCGACAGCCTGCCCGGCAATACCGTTACCGCCCTGCAGTTTGGTGAGGGTCGTGTTACCACCGTGGACTCTACCGTGCCTGGCAACCTGCCGCAGGATCCTGCCGAGCAGATCGGTCAGCCGGACAATACACCTGACCCGACACTGGTTCAGCCGCCGTTCGGTGCGGGTCCGAAGTTCTTCAGCGGAATCATTGGAGATGAGGACTAGCCCGGCGGGAGAATAATAACAACCAAAGGGATCCGGGGCGGCTTTTTAGCCGCCCCTTTTTGTTTGCAGAGACATGACAGGCCGGATGTCGCCAGAAAATATTCAGATAAAGCCAAACATACGCTACTATTAGAGCAGTGGCACACCGGAAGACAAATCATTCAGGCAGACGGGCGGCAATCTTTTTGCCGGGCCTGTGCCTGTTGCTGTCTCTGTTTTCTTCCGCATTGCAGGCCAGTGGCAGCTGCAAAATTTATCCGCATCTGAATTTCGGCATACTTCCCTTTATCAGCAATGAACAGCTGGTGCACCAGTTTTCACCGTTGATGGAGTATCTTGGCAGGCAGCTTGAAGTACCGGTTCGACTGGTGACGGCACCGGATTTCTCCGGTTTTGCCAGAAGAACCGCGCAGGGCGGGCATTACGATATCCTGTTTACCGCGCCGCACCTGTTTCCGCAGGCCATGGACAGGGCGGGTTACCGTCTGGTTGCCAGTGTGGATTCGCCCGGTCTGTGGGCGGTTATCGTGGTGCCGAAAACCAGTGATATCAACGATATCCACGATCTGAAAGGCAGGCGCCTGGCCACTGTACAAAGCGCCTCACTGGCGACGCTGCTGGTAAAGAAATACCTGAAAGAAGCCGGCATCGATCCCGAGCATGACCTGGTACTGGTTGCGACGCCTTCGCATGATGCCTCACTGCTGTCTTCCTATCATGGCGTGACCGACGCCTCTTCGCTGATGCAGACACAGTATGATGCCGCCAGCGAACAGGTAAGAAACAATATGCGTATTATTGCGCGTACCGAGAAAACGCCGCATATTCCGATCAGCGTCAGCCCGCGTATTGTCGAGGACTGTGCCAGTGAAATTGCTGATGTACTGCTGAATATCAACAGAACGGAAGCCGGTCGCAGGGCACTGCGCAATAACCGTTTTACCGGTTTTCGCAAAGCGAAGATCAGTGAGTATGACGCCATGCGTGAACTGTTCAACAGTAACGCGCAATGATTGCCAGAACCCTGCCCCTGCTGCGTTCGCTTCGCTTTCGCCTGATTGCCAGCGTGGTTGCCATCGAGGTCATTATGCTCTCGCTGCTGGTCTACAACAATATATCCATTATTCACAGTACCCATACCGACCGTTTGCGTGATACCGCGGAAAGCATGCTGCAGCAAATCACCAGTACCGTCGGTAACTATATGCTGGCGGTGGATTACGCCACCCTGGAAAACTATCTCAAGGATATTATTCGTTACAAGGAGCTGGCTTATATTGTGGTGCTCGATCGGGATAACCGTGTGGTTATCAGCCTGGGCAGGGCGCCACTGCAGGTGGGCGCGGACAATAGCTGGCCCGATGCAGACAGCCATCCGGCCGAGGTGGATGATGGTATATACGATGTGCGTCGTGATATCAATGTGGCCAATCTGCACATGGGAAAGCTGCTGATGGGCTTTTCCCTTTCGCTGATGGAAGATGCCATTAACAAGTCACGTAACCGGGGTATTACCCTGGCCGCTATCGAAATTTTTCTTACCGTTGTTGTGACCGTGCTGATCGGCCTTGGTCTGACCCGGCGCCTGGGTGTACTGGCCGATGCGGCGGCAGAGGTAGAGGCAGGCAATTATAATGTCAGCGTACCCGTGGAAACCGACGACGAGATCGGCAAGACCGCACAGGCATTCAATCGTATGGTGTCGGAAGTCTCCTCGCGTACCCGCAAGCAGCAGGCGGCCGAGGCGAAAACCCGCAACCTCTTCCGCGAGAACCGCAAGCTGGTACACGCCTCGCTGGTCATTCAGGAGGAGGAAAGAAAAAACCTGGCGCGCGAGCTGCACGATGAAATGGGCCAGTGTCTTACCGCCATACAGGCCGATGCCGAGCTGATACGTGATGTCGGCCAGGATGATCCGCGAATTGTGACCAGTGCCAGCGCGATTATGGACGTGTCATCACATGTGTATGATGTGGTGCATTCCATGATGCGCCGCCTGCGCCCGAGCATACTCGACAACCTCGGCCTGGTCGAAGCACTGAAAGATGAGGTCGAGGCCTGGAATGCCCGGCATCCGGAAACGGTTTGCGAGTTCCGGTGCAGTGGAGAACTGGCGCATTTGCCTGAAAATACCAATATAATGCTGTATCGTATTGTTCAGGAAAGCCTGACCAATATCGCAAAACATGCCGGGGCCGAGCGGGTAAGCATAAGCCTCGCCTGTGAAAGCGATCGCTTGCTGCTGAAGATTGAAGATAATGGCAGGGGCATCGACCTTGACCGGGCGGGTGAGCGGGGCGTCAGCCATACCGGTCTGGGTCTGATTGGCATGCGCGAGCGCGTCGAAACCATCGAGGGTACTTTTGACATTGACAGTGCGCCGGGCATGGGTTTTTCCATTCGTATTGAAGTTCCACTGGAAGCATAAATGACAGCAACAGATGCAATCGAGGTTTTTCTGGTCGATGACCACGAGGTGGTTCGTGCCGGCTACCGCCGCCTGCTTGAATCCACCCCGGGTATCAGTGTAGTGGCAGAAGCCGAGGACGGGGAAACCGCCTACAGCCGTTTTTTCGAGCAGCAACCGGATGTGCTGGTGATGGATATTTCCATGCCCGGCATGGGCGGGCTGGAAGCCAGTCGCCGCATTCTGGCCAGGGACAAAAACGCCCGCATACTGGTTTTCAGTGTCTATGAAAACGAGGTGTTTCTGTCACGTGCGCTGGACATGGGCGTGCTCGGTTATATCTCCAAGCGCAGTGCTTCACAGGTTATGATCGAGGCGGTGCGCGCCGTAGCCGCGGGTGAGGTTTATGTCGGGCAGGAAATGATGCCCTCTTTAATGAAGGTAAGAAATGCCGCCGAGTCGGATCCGCTGGCGCAGCTCACCCCCCGTGAGTTCGAGATCTTTCTGCTGCTGGCTGACAGCAAGAGCGTGAACCAGATCGGCGAAATGCTCAACCTCAGCCCGAAGACCGTTGGTCATCACTGCACCAGCCTGAAGAACAAGCTGGGTATCAGTGATATCGCCGGCCTGACCCGCCTGGCCATTCGTCTTGACCTTATGGCGCCTTGACCAGGGTGCTTTCGGCTGGTTTTTTTTAACCACAGAGGACACAGAGGTGCACAGAGAAAAGCTTTTTTATTTATTGCGCCCTTGCGGCGCAATAAAAATTAAAAACTCTGTGAACCTCTGTGTCCTCTGTGGTTAAAAAATAACGATCAAATACAACCAGGTCTAACCACAGTACAACTACTCGTTTTCCATTTCAGGTCGGTATTCACCCAGCATGGCCAGGTGATTCAGACGCGCGCGTTTCAGCAGCGCCTGCTGGGCTGCCGGGATGTTATCAGCCTTGCCCGACCAGGCATGCAGGGCCGGCTGTTGCAGGGCGCGGCCATAGGATATGCTCAGATTCCAGGGCGCATGCGGATAGTGCTGGTTGATGGCATTCAGGTTTTCTGTGGCTTCCTCGGGCCCCTGACCACCGGAAAGGAAGTTGATGCTCGGTACGGCTGCCGGCACCGTGCGCTTGAGCACCCTGATCGTGGCTTCGGCAACCTCTTCTGCCGGCGCCCGGCGGTTGTCCTTGCCAGGCAGTACCATATTGGGTTTCAGAATCATCAGCTCCGGCACCACGTGATGGCGCTGCAGGGCGTTGAATACGGCATGTTGTACGGCTTCGGTGACTTCGGCATGGCGGTCGATATCGTGGTCACCATCCATGAGCACTTCCGGCTCGACAATGGGTACCAGGCCTTCTGCCTGGCAGACCGCAGCATAGCGCGCCAGCATTTCCGCATTGGCTTCAATGCCGTGCCGGGTGGGTGCGTGGTGATCAATATTATAAACCTCGCGCCACTTGGCAAAACGTGCGCCTTTCTGTTTATAGGTCTGCAGGCGTTCGGCCAGTCCGTCCAGACCCTGGGTAATCAGGTCGCCTGCTGACAGCGCCAGCGGGATCTTGCCCTTGTCGACCTTGATGCCGGGAACAATGTTCTGCGCCCAGGCGGCCTGTGGAATGCCGCTGCCGTCATCGGTTTTCTGGTCCAGTGTTTCCTCGAACAGAATAATGCCGCTGATATACTCGCCCAGTCCCGGTGTTGTCACCAGCAGGCTGCGCAGGGTGCGTCGGTTTTCCTCGGTTGATTCCAGATTAATGGCTTTCAGTCGTTTGGCGATGGTGGGTGAGCTTTCATCGGCTGCCAGTACGCCCCGGCCTTTCTGTACCATGTCATTAATGGTGTTTTCGAGATCGCTTAAATATTGCATGATTGTTCTCCATTCGAAGGAAAGTCTGGTACATTGTGTGTATTGTATGCCTGTTTTCGCTGCCTGTATGCAGTCTGTACATGTTGAGCGACCGGGAGGCTGATAACCGTTTAATATAAACAATGTATGGCTGAATCTGCCATACGCAAGACAGAAACGTGAAAAAACAATGAAAAAGAGACACGACAGACCGGAAGTGCCTGAACCGGCGAAAGAAAACCAGCGTCATGAGCCATTGCCATGGCAACAGCCCAAGCCTGTCAGCGAGGACCCGGAAGGCCCGGCCCGGCAGAAGCGCATTATGGACAGTCCTTCCTACCGGCTGGCCATTGAAGATACCGATTTTCTGTCCGGTTATACCGCCCGCGGCGTGCGCATGCAGCTGGATTACATGAAGCCTGAGAGAATACTGGGCGTCAATGGCATAGAGAAAACCATTGTCGTCTTCGGCGGTACCCGTATTGTCGAAAAGGAAACGGCGAAACGAAAGGTCGAGGAACTGCGTGACAGGTTGCTGGCCGATGGCGAAGACCGGGAACTGCAGCGTCGCCTGCAGGTGGCTGAGCGGATTCTGGCGAAAAGCCGGTATTACGAGGTGGCGCGTGAATTTGCCAATATAGTCGCCAGGGCGGGAAAGAGTACGCGTAAATCCAGGCTGGTGGTAATAACCGGCGGCGGGCCGGGTATTATGGAAGCGGCCAACCGCGGTGCCTATGATGTCGGCGCGCCGACGGTCGGGCTGAATATCACCCTGCCGCACGAACAGTACCCCAACCCGTATATAACGCCGGAACTGTGTTTTCAGTTCCATTACTTCGCCATGCGCAAGATGCATTTTCTCATGCGCGCAAAGGCGCTGGTGGCTTTCCCCGGTGGCTTTGGTACCTTTGATGAACTGTTTGAAACTCTGACGCTTATCCAGACTCGTAAAATAAAACCGCTTCCGGTTGTACTGGTAGGCAAAGAATTCTGGCGCAAGGCTTTCGATGTTGACTTCCTGGTGGATGAAGGCGTCATTGACGTAGAGGACCGCGATCTGTTCTGGTTCGCCGAAACGGCCGAGGAAATCTGGCAGGGTCTGCTGTGCTGGTATGATCGCAATGGTGAGAGTATCAACGGTTAGAAAAGTATTCTGAATAACTGGCCGGCATTGCCGGTGGAGATAAAAAATGAAACTGTCCTTTCATGGTGCCGACCGAAATGTTACCGGTTCATGCCATATGCTGGAATGCGCCGGCAAAAAAATCCTGATTGACTGCGGTATGTACCAGGGTGGCAGGGAGCTGGTCAGTGAAAATTCCGAAGCTTTCGGTTTTGATCCGGCACAAATCGATTACCTGATACTGACCCACGCGCATCTTGATCACTGTGGCCGTATACCCCTGCTGGTCCGGCGCGGTTTTACCGGTGAAATCATTACCACCGAGGCAACGGTAGAACTGGCGCGGCTGGTAATGATGGACTCGGCCGGCCTGCAGGAAGAGGAGGCGCGCTACCAGCAACGCAAGGCGCAGCGCCGCGGCAAGTCAGTGAAAGATATAGAGCCGCTGTATAATACGATTGATGTCTTCGACAGCCTGGAGCATTTCGGTCGCCGGGCAAGTTACAACAAGACGATCAAGCTGGCCGAAGGTATCGAAATCACCTTTATCAATGCGGGTCATATTCTGGGCGCGGCCAGCATTCTGTTCAAGCTTGAAGAAAACGGCCGCACTCACAAGCTTGTGTTCTCCGGTGATATCGGCTACAGTGGCCGCGCCATCCTGAACGATCCGACACCGCCGCCACAGGTGGATACGGTGGTTATGGAAACCACCTATGGCGATCGTCTGCACAAACAGTTGAAGCCCTCCATCGAGGAACTGTATGAGGCGATTAATGAAACCATGCGTCGCGGCGGCAATGTCATTATTCCCACCTTTGCCCTGGAGCGCACCCAGGAAATCCTCTACTACCTGCGTGAAGGTGTGGAAAAAGGTCTGATCGAGCGATACACAAATGTCTTCCTGGATTCGCCCATGGCAATATCGGCGACGCGTATCTTTCAGCGACATCCCGAATGTTATAATCCTGAAACCCTGAAACTGTCCAGCGATGGCAATGATCCTTTCGACCTGCCGGGCCTGCGCTTTACCCGCGAAACCGCCGAGTCCATGGCTATCAACCAGATCAAGGGTGGCGCCATTATTATGGCCGGCTCGGGCATGTGTACCGGCGGTCGTGTGCGCCACCATTTAAGACATAACCTGTGGCGGAACAACTGCGCCGTTATTTTCGTCGGCTTCGCGGCGCACGGTACCCTGGCCAGACGAATTGTCGATGGCGCCAGCGTAGTGAAAATATTCGGTGAGGAAATCCAGGTGCGCGCCAGCATCTACACCATCGGCGGCTTCTCCGCGCATGCCGACCAGGCGGAACTGCTCAGCTGGCAGCAATCCGCAAGGCCGAAAAAGACTTTCCTGGTGCATGGCGAAGAAGACACCATGAAAATCTTTGCCGGAAAACTGAACGATACCGAAGTGATTATGCCGGCGCTTCATCAGGAGTATGAGCTGTAACAGCGAAAATGTCGTCAGACAAAGTACTAATCCCTATGCAACCCGTTATCCAGGAAGAAAAAACAGGCTGTGCCATTGCCAGCGTGGCAGCCATTGCCGGTGTTTCCTATCAGCAGGCAAGGCGGGTGGCGGCAGGTCTCGGCATTTATGCACATGATTCATTACTGTGGTCTGAAACCGACTATATTCGTCGCCTGCTGCAGGCCTTTGGTATCAGGTCGGCTTCCGGAGAAACGGCCTTTACCGGCTGGCATGCATTGCCTGACTGCGCCCTGCTGTCTATCAAGTGGCATATGATTAATGACAGGGCATACTGGCACTGGGTGGTCTTTGTTCGGGAAAACGAAAACAACTATGTGCTGGATTCAAAGGCATCCCTGAAAAATCCTGTGCGCACGGATTTCGGTCGCATAAAGCCGAAATGGTATATCGCGATTGAACCGGCAGGCGGGCAGTGACGGTTTATGGCCGGGATCGACGTCTTTGATCATTTTGCGCTCGAATATGACCACTGGTTTGAAGAGCATGCGACAGAATACGCACTGGAACTTGAGGCCGTAAGGCGGTTACTGCCGCCGGGTAAAGGTGTGGAGATCGGTTCCGGCACCGGACGTTTCGCCGCACCGCTGGGGGTGTCGCTGGGGGTTGAACCGGCCCGGGCAATGCGCGAAATTGCCGCGGAGCGGGGTGTTAACAGTATTGCGGGCACGGCCGAGTCGCTGCCGCTTGCAGACAACGAATATGACTACGCGCTTTTTGTGACCACGGTTTGTTTTCTTGATTCGCCGGAGGCGGCGTTCCGCGAAGCGTTTCGCATACTCAGGCCCGGCGGCAGTATTGTTGTCGGCATGATAGATCGTGACAGTGTACTGGGAAGACAGTACCGGCAAAAGCAGGCAAGAAGCCGGTTTTACCGTGATGCGGTATTTTATTCGGTTGAGGACGTGCAGCGCGATCTACATGCAGCCGGATTCCGTAATATGGAAACCCTGCAGACCCTGTTGCCGGGCCACGGCGGTGAAAAATATGTCCCGGCTTTGAAGCCGAGTATCAGGCAGGGTATCAGGCCGGGGTATGGCGAAGGTTCCTTTTTTGTTATGCGTGGCCGCAAAGCTGTTACTGAGACATCAGGCTGAAAATAACATCAACAAGATCATCTGCAGGAGAGCATGAATATGACCAATCCCGTTATTGCCGATAACAAGCCCGCAAAAGTCAGCCTCAGCAAGGGTCAGGAATACCATTTCTGCACCTGCGGGCGTTCAAAGAGCCAGCCCTTCTGCGACGGTTCGCACGTGGGCACCACCTTCACTCCGAAGGTCATGGTGGCCGAGGAAGACGGTGACGCTTATCTCTGTGCCTGCAAGCACTCGGGCAACCTGCCTTACTGTGATGGTACGCATAACCAGTTCAGTGATGCCCAGGTCGGTCTCGAAGGGCCGGGGCTGAAGCCGGCGGCGACGCGGCAGCCCGAGGCAAAACCGACGCAGGAGGAGCCCACGGTCGCCTTTATCCATCAGCTGGCAGAAGAGGGGCTGACAAAATTCGGCCATCATGGACCGATGACGTCCATGGGCGTACCGCGCTTTGAACTGCCGCAGTGGGATGATATCCAGATCATGACAGCGCAGATGGCGACAAAGCCGCTGCTGGAAGATGCGGATGTCGCCACCGAACTGGTGATCGGGCCGGAGGCGAAAAAACCCTTGCGCCTGAAGATACCGTTGTTTGTTTCCGATATGAGTTTTGGTGCGCTGTCCGAGGAGGCCAAGATCGCGCTGGCGCGCGGCGCCGAACTGGCGGGTACCGGCATCTGCAGCGGCGAGGGCGGTATGCTGCCGGAAGAACAGGCGGAGAACAGCCGTTATTTCTATGAACTGGCCAGCGGCTGTTTCGGTTATAAAGACGAGCTGTTAAGCCGGGTGCAGGCCTTTCATTTCAAGGGCGGCCAGGGCGCCAAGACCGGCACCGGTGGTCACCTGCCGGGCAGCAAGAACATCGGCAGGATTGCACAGGTCAGGGGCATAGAGGCAGGCAGGCCGGCGATCTCGCCGCCGACCTTCAAAGACCTGGTCACAGTCGCCGATTTCAAACGTTTCGCCGACAGGGTCAGGGACATTTCAGGCGGCATACCGGTGGGTTTCAAGCTCAGCGCCAACCATATTGAAAAAGACATACAGTTCGCGCTGGATGCCGGCGCCGATTATATTATTCTCGATGGACGCGGTGGTGGCACCGGCGCGGCGCCCGAAATTTTCCGCGATCATATCAGCGTGCCCACCATTCCCGCACTGGCCAGGGCGCGACGCTATCTCGACGCACAGGGCGCCAGCGGCCGCGTCACCCTGATTATTACCGGCGGCCTGCGTGTGCCGATCGATTTCGTCAAGGCGCTGGCGCTGGGCGCCGACGGCATTGCCGTTTCCAACAGCGCCATGCAGGCGATCGGCTGCGTGGCGGCGAGAATATGCAACAGCAACAACTGCCCGGCGGGCATTGCCACGCAGAAAGAAGAACTGCGCCGACGCCTTGATATTGAAAAGTCTGCGCATCGGCTGAAAAACTTTTTCGAAGCCTCTACCGAACTGATGCAGGTAATGGCGCGCGCCTGCGGGCATGACGCACTGAGCGGGTTCAATCCGGATGATCTGGCAACCTGGCACCGGGAGATGGCGCTGTTATCGGGTGTGCACTATGCCGGTGTGGCGGAGCTGTAGGCCCACCTCTGTCGCTGTGTTTTCCGCGGGTGGAGGAAGCCACGCTGATTTACGTCAAGGTGGGGCTAAGTATTCTGCAGGCACCGGTCCCAGTAAGGCACGCCGGCAAAACGCTCGGCGAGAAAATCCACAAAGGCGCGCACGCGTTGTGACAGGTGGCGGGTTGGCGGGTAGATGGCAAAGGCATCCAGGTTTTCCGGCTGATAGTCGCAGAGTATCGGTTGCAGGCTGCCCTGCTCGATTTCACGGTAGGCGATAAAGGAAGGCAGCAGGATTATGCCGCGGTCGGCCACTGCAGCATCCCGGAGAAACTCGCCGGTGCTGGCCCGAAGGCGCGGGCGGATTTTTATACGCTGGCCATTGCCCTTGTTGTCCGGTAACAACCAGTGATCCGGGTCCTGGTTCAGGCTGTAAACCAGGCAGTCGTGCGCTGTCAGTTCCTGCGGCGTCTGCGGTGTTCCATGCTTTTCAAGATAACCGGGGCTGGCGCACAGTATCAGCCGGATCGGCGCCAGGCGCCGGGCAATCAGGCTGGAGTCGGGCAGCCGGCCGATGCGGATGGCCAGATCAAAACCCTCCTGTATCAGGTCAACTTCCCGGTCATTGAAATCCAGGTCGAATTCTATTGACGGGTTGGCCTTAAGAAAATCATTGATGGCCGAACTCATATGCATCAGTCCGAAACTGGAGGGCATGGCGACCTTCAGCCGTCCGGCCAGGGTGGCATGTGCCTGTGAGGCGGCCAGCTCGGCTTCGAGCACATCATCGAGCAGGCGCAGGCACTGCTGGTAAAAGCTGCGGCCGGTATCGGTCAGGTTCATGCGCCGGGTGGTGCGGTGAAACAGTTCCACGCCAAGATGGGTTTCCAGTTCTTTCAGGCGGCGACTGACCGCCGACTTGGCCACGCCCAGGCGCTCGGCGGCGGCGCTGATACTGCCGGCTTCAACGACCCGGACAAAGGTTTCCATATTCTCCAGCCGGTTCATATCAGTCCTATTGTTGCGATAGTAAGAACATATATTTCATATATTGCCGGTTTATTCCTTAATGCACAATAGTAATAATGGCCGCAACAATAAAACAGGAGCAGCGGCAATGACAACAACGACACAAAACAGCATGCGTCTGGTTCCGGCCATCGAAGTATCTGAAGGCGCGGGCGTGACGGTATGGCGCAGTATAGGCAGTCCGACCCTGCGTAATTTCGATCCGTTTCTGATGCTGGATGCCTTTAACAGCGACAATCCGGATGATTATATTGCCGGTTTTCCGCCGCATCCGCACCGTGGCTTTTCTACCTTTACCTATATGGTGGACGGTCACTTCGAGCATCAGGACAGCATGGGTAATACCGGTCATCTTGGTCCCGGCGGTGGCCAGTGGATGAAGGCGGGCAGTGGCGTGATTCACTCGGAAATGCCCAAGCAGGAGGACGGCCTGATGCGCGGTTTCCAGCTGTGGATCAACCTGCCGGCGGCCAACAAAATGGACAAACCGGAATACCAGGAATTCCAGGCCGAGGCCTTTCCGGTCATTGACAGTGGCGATTACCGGGTCAGGCTTGTTATCGGTCAGTACGCGGGCAAGACCGCGCCGATTCTCGATGAGCATACCGGTGTGATCTATCTTGATATTGCACTGCAGGCGGAAAAACCCTTTGTTATTTCCATGCCGGCGGAAAACAACACGCTGTTATATCTGTTTGAAGGTGAGGCCAGCATAGGTGGCCAGCGAGTCACGAAAAATACCCTGGTCATACCGGGAAATGAAAAACAGATTACCGCCGGTAAACAGGGCGCGCGTTTTATCCTGCTCAGCGGCAGGCCGATCAATGAACCGGTGGTTCAGTACGGACCTTTTGTCATGAACACGCGTGAGGAAATCGACCAGGCGGTGAAGGATTACCAGTCGAATAATTTTGTGCGGGACAGGGCGTGGATCAAAAAAAATTCCCGGGGAAATGCCTGAGAATATTGTCGTCCTGAGCGATGGCCTTGCAGTCAGGCTCTGACGTCAAAATACCAGGTAACGCTATAACAGAGATAACAACAAACAGGAACAAGAATCATGAAAGTAGCATTCAAAACCCGCGACGGCGAATTTATCCGCCCCGACTCCGGTTTCAGAAACTGGGTTACCAGAGACGGCAGCGCCGGCCCTTCCGGTGAGGGTGACTTTGCCGCCGAGGCGGGTCGGTATCACCTGTATGTCTCCCATGCCTGTCCCTGGGCGCATCGCACCCTGATCTTTCGCAAGCTCAAGGGGCTTGAAGAGGCTATCAGCGTTTCCGTGGTGCATCCCCTGATGCCCGAGGAGAGCTGGGTGTTCGCTGATGCGGATAATGCCTATCCCGGCGCCACGCAGGATCATGTCAATGGCGCGCATTATCTGTATGAAAACTATCTGAAAGCCCGACCCGGTTTTAACGGTCAGGTGACCGTGCCGGTGCTGTGGGACAAAAAGCGGCAGACCATCGTCAATAACGAGTCATCGGAAATTATTCGTATGTTCAACAGTGCCTTCGATGCCTGTGCTTCTTCTGACAGGGATTTTTATCCCGAAGCGCTGCGCGCTGAGATCGATAGGATTAATAAAGAAATTTATGTTACGGTCAATAACGGTGTTTATATGGCCGGTTTTGCCACCTCGCAGCGCGCCTATGAAAAAGCCTTCGATCGTCTGTTTGCCACACTGGACAGGCTGGAGCAGCACCTGTCGAAGCAGCGATATCTGGTCGGCAGGCAGATTACCGAGGCCGACTGGCGTCTGTTTACCACCCTGGTGCGTTTCGATGCTGTATATTACAGTCACTTCAAGTGCAATCAAAAACGCCTGATGGATTATCCGGCCCTGTGGGCCTATACGCGTGAGCTGTACCAGGTACCCGGTGTCGCGGAAACGGTAAACATGGATCATATCAAGTACCATTACTACGCCAGTCATACAAAAATAAACCCCACCGGTATCGTGCCGAAGGGACCGGAAATCGATTTTATGCTGCCGCATGACCGACAAAGACTTTCATAAACCAGACATTAACCGAGGAGGAGAGAACCATGTCAGAAGTCATCAGCCCGCAAAACGCCCCCTATGCCACCGAAGTGACCGAGGGTGAAACCTATTACTGGTGCGCCTGTGGCCGCAGCAAAAACCAGCCCTTCTGTGACGGCTCGCACCAGGGCACCGGTATTGAACCGGTAGCCTTTACCGCGGAGAAAACCGAAACGGTTTATCTGTGTGGTTGCAAGAAAACGAAAACACCGCCATTCTGCGATGGTACGCATAACAGTCTGTAAAGCAGCGTTTTACTGTATCTTGCAGGCGTGGACAATTCTGCGAACAGGTCGGCACGGTGATTGCGGCTGTTCGCGGAATTGCCCGTCCATGGAGGTATGATGCGTTTGTAAATAACCGGGACGGCTCTCTGCGAGCCGTCCCGGCAGATGCTGCCTGTCTATGGTGTGTAACTGAGACTGCCGTTGAGTGTGATGCTGCCGCCGACAGTATTACCCGATTCTGCCGTAAGGGTGGTGTTGCTGAAGCTTATGCTGTTGGTGCCAGTGCTTATACCCGTGCAGGCGTTGTCTATACCGCAGCTGAAAGTATTACCGCCCTTTATCAGTGATACGCCAATAAACTGTTGATTGATGCTGTATCCCAGCATCATGATTTCCGCGTTGGCAATGGAGCTCGGCACGGTTATATCAACATCGGAAAGCTGAATGACCAGGGTGGAAGGCACCACGTATCTTGGTGAGAAATTACCACCAAAAACACTGGCGGCAGTACCGGTAATGCTTACACTGCCGCTGCTGGTGCCGGTACCGCCACCTGTATTACCCCCTCCCTTGCTACCGGAGTCGGGGGCGGGTGGGGTCATGGCGCTGCAGTTACTGGCAGATGCTCCGGTTTTTGATCCGGTGAAAGTGCCGCTGGATGGTGGATAGACATCTTCCTCCCAGGTACCGACAAAGCAGCCATTGAGGCTGAAGTATCCCTTGAAGTTTGCTGTCCCGCCGTAGCCGAATCCTCCCATGCCGTTGCTTTTGACGTTTCCACTTACCGTGAAATCGAGTCCTGTGTCGTTTGAATGTCCGCTACCGCTAATGTTTCCATCCTTATCAACTGTAATGCTCCAGGTGCCATTATTATCGCCGCTGAAGGTTCCGCTATAGTCACCTGCAATATTGCTTTTTATTTCATTGAACGTTTTCCTGAAATGCTCTGAGGCGACTTTTTCATCCACAAGCGGACGTGAACCGGCAATCATGACGGAAAGCGCGTTTATCAGCTTGCTGTCACTGTCAAAGACAGCTGCGGATACGCTGAAATCAACTTTCTGGCCCACGGCCGCGGAGCGTACGGCTTCGCTGATCTGTATGCCGTTATCAGGGTCGCCGTCACTATCAAGCGTCATAAGAAAACGAATGGTATTGATGACAATGTGGTAGCCATTCGGATCGGTATCGGAAACAAACGATGTCGGTGTAATAATCGGCGCGCCGGTGGCCGTACCAATAACGATATCGCCTATTTTAAAGGTAATGCTTTGTCCGGGCTGGTAGTTGAAGGTTCCGTTGGCGTCTGTTGTGCCTGAAATGCTTCCAGAGGTGTAACTGATACCCTCAACGACAGCATCAAGAAAAACGCCCTGCTGGGTGTTTTCTGTGTCCTGACTGCCAGGGCTTCCGCCTGACCCACCGCCGCCACATGACAGCAGCAATAATGAAAACAGACTGACAGACAGGAAACGGGTTAGCTGGATGATATTTTGTCTCATTTTAAATTCCTCCCTTTCATTTTAAGGTGAAACCCACCTTAAAAATTGTGCATAGTTGGAAAATGCTGTCAATGCTTACGAAGTTATGGATTAACAGGGAAAATTCGCGAATGATCGATTCGAGCGGGCAGGACACCGTAGACAGGCACTGCTGTCCCGAAAGTGAAAGAAAGCGGGAACGTGCCGGTACAGTGAATGCAGAGTGGAATACGATATAGAATCAGACCGGCTTGTTATAAGCCGGTCTGATTTTTACTATGGCGTATAGGTAAAACGGCCATCAAGCGTGATATTGGATCTGGATTTGTTGATATCGACATTTCCAGTGTTTGTGGTGTAGGTTAACGGTTGCATAGGCACATTGTCGAAGGAAACCTGGTAATTATCGGTATCGATGACCAGGCCGCTGCAGTCCCAGCCAGGGTCATAGCAGCCGATGCCGTAGTGATAAACATCGGTGTCTGATCGATAGGTAAACTTGGCATGGTTTGGCTGGTTGCTGCCCTGGGTGTAGTTGACCTCGATAACACGTTCTACCGATGAAGTGCTCCCGGTTTCCAGGTCAACGGCGAAGATATACTGGTTTCCCGGGTCGTTGTAATCGGTAATGGTTTTTTTTGCAGTAAAGCCGGAGCCAATAATGTCGGCCTCGGGTCCGGATATAATGACATCCGCGGAACTGTTACCGGTATTATCGCTTCCAGTGTTGTTTGTCGTCGAGCCGCTTTCGCTGCTGCCGCAGGCGATAAGGTGGGTTGTGAGTGCGCTATTGATCAAGGCAAGAAAAACAGATGAGTTTTGTCGCATTTATGGTACTCCTTTGATGTGGTTGTACACATAAAAAATTCTGCATAGCGGAAAATGTTTGTCAATGTTGGTTGGGTGCCAACAGGCCCTAGTGGAAACTGAAGCCGATACCCAGCTGGATCCTGTAGATAACGCCGGCGGAGTATTCGCGTTCCTCGTTCTGCGCGAGAAAATAGCCAAGCTGGCCGGGCAGGGAGCTTCCCTGCGGGTACCAGTTGAAGCGAAAGCGCTGGCCACCGGTATCATGGATGACCAGTGATGCCAGCAGGCTTTTGTTGCGGTCGTAGAACAGGCCGAAACTGGTATCGAGTATGGCCAGGCGTTTCAGTGAAAGATCCACCCTTTGTACCGACTTGCCAATGCCCCAGCTCAGACTGTTGCCCGAACCGAGTGCGTGGGACAGGCCGAACATATTGTTCATGCCGGTATAGACGAACAGCCGAGAGCGGCCGAAACGGGTAAGCGGCGGGCGGTAGATATAATGGATGCCGGTATTAGTGAGCTTGCCGGTGGTAATATCGATGGCCTGCAGGCTGGGCCAGATGGCCGGGTCCATGTGTTTCATAAAGGCGCGGGCAAAACGCTCGTTGTGAAACAGCAGCATACCGATGGGCCGGAAAATATACACATCGGCGACTTCGTCATCATCGGTGGTGGTTTTCTTCTCCAGGATTTCCTGCAGCAGTTCGGCGGTCATCGCCAGTGCCACAGCACTGGTCGCAGGGTATCGGTAGTCGTGCTGTCGAAACCATTCCAGATCCTTGCGGTAGACCATGCCGCCGCCGAGCAGGTGCAGAAAATAATTGGGCAGGGCGGCATAGGCCTCGTTGTAATATTCCGGGTATACCGGGGCAATCTGCCGGTTGACGAAGCGGCGATAGCCGCCCTCATTGGCAATGGCCTGGTCGGGGTCGGTGAGATGATCGAATACCTGTCCTGCCTGCTCGGAAAAATTTGTGATATCAAAATTGTCCGGCAGTTGCAGCGTGTCAAAGCTGTAGCTTAGAAAGTTACCCAGCGGTGAGTACAGCGAATCGGAACCGTATTCACGCGGCTGGTAATAATCATCGGCCACGGACTGCCAGGGAAAAAACAGGTAAAGGCAGAAAAAGATGTGTTGGTATCGCATGGATTCCTGTTAGTGCTGAACGGCGTCGAAGACCTGCCTGCCAGTCGTCCGTGCCCGTATTGTATATGAAAACAGCATTCTGATGAAAAGCCCGACTGGCAGAATCTTCTGGCAGCGCGGCCTTACTCACAGAACCGGGCTACCGTCTGTCGCCGGTTTTAGTCATTCTATCGCCAATTATTCAAAAAACATGACATATCGCGCCACTGATCTATACTCGCTTTTAATTTTGCAACATCGCCCTGTTGTAAGGAGTGAAGTACCGTGCATCGTTTTAAACGCCCCAGGTTACTGATTTTTCTGGTTATATTCTTTTTTCTGCCATTTGAAGCCGGTGCCGAGATATACGATATATCCTCGGCAATCAACAAGGCCGGTCGCCAGCGCATGCTGTCACAGCGTATCGTGGCCACCTACTGTCAGGTAGGCATGGATATACAGACCAGGAAGAGTAAAAAGCAGCTCAAGGATGCCGTGGCGCTGTACGACAAGCAGCTTGCCGAGCTCAAGGCCTACCGTAACAGCGGCAAGATATACAGGCAGCTTGAGCGCGCGGAGAATGCCTGGGAACCGTTGAAGGAAATCGCGATTAACCCGGTCGAGCGTGACAAAGCGGAAGAGCTGCGCATGCTGGCGGAAGACGTGCTGAAAGAATCACACCGCGTCGTTATTATGCTGCAGGATGAATCCGGCACCAGGAAGGGAAGACTGGTCAATATCGCCGGTCGTCAGCGTATGCTGTCACAACGCCTGTCCAGTCTGTATATGCTGCAAAGCTGGGGTTTTACCAGCTCGGAATATTCGGATGATTACCAGCGCGCGATGAATGAATTCAAGGGCGCACTGGAGGAACTGATGTCATCGCCCCTGAATACAGCGGAAATCAACAAAAAGCTGGCAGCGGCGAAAAGGGAATTTCATATGTTCGAGCGCAGCTCGCACCACAAGACGGGTGAGTATATTCCGCTGATGGTAAAAATGTCCGCCGACAAGCTGCTGGTTATTATGAATGATATAACCGGTATGTATGCCAGTCTGGATCGTGAGAATTAGGAATTCCCTGATTAATGCTGCTTTTATCATCCTGAGCGGAACGAAGTGGAGTCGAAGGATCTTGTACCACTGGTTAATCAGTGACTTCCTGGTTCTGTACTCAGGCAGCCGACCATAAAAAAACCCGCGATTGCGGGTTTTTTTATGCTTGCTATTGACCGGCGCTGCGCCAGCCGGATTCAGATCTCAATAGTGCGGTGAAAGCTGGTGCCATGGCATTTCGGGCAGGGCGGTATTTTCCCGGCCTTGTAAAAATGCAGTTTTTCACCGCAGCTGTCACAGACCAGGGTGCCGGGACCGGTAATTTCGCCGGTATGCCAGGCGGGCGTCGGCTGTGATTCCAGTTTGAACTTTGTCCATTCAACAATGGTCGGGTCGGCGACATCCAGCAGGCGATCAAGTATTTCGGTTTCCAGCAGGGTGGTTTCAAAGCCCAGCCAGTCTTTCAGTTCGCGGCCGGTTTTGGAGGCACTGTTGATAAGATCGCTGAGGTCGCGGCGCAGGTATTCAGCCAGTTTTTCAGCCTCTTCGCTGGATACTTCACCCAGTTCAACGGCTTCGTCGCGGGCCTTGTCGATAATCTTGTGAAAGACTTCCGCGGTTTTTTCTTTTGACTCGTGCAGGTCTTTTACGATGTTCTCATACAGCTTTTCGTAAACGTCACCCAGGGTGTCCAGCGGGTCTTCAGGTTTTTGATCAGTCATTCTGTTTCTCCAGCAAATTTCGTAGATTTTAACCGATTACGGATTCGTTGTCTGTTTGTGCGTTGTGGCCGCGATGATCTGTTTGACCTCGTCGCCGCTGATAACCTCTTTTTCTTCCAGTACGGCAGCCAGGGCGTCCAGTATTGTCCGCTTTTCGTTCAGGATTTCGGTGGCGCGCCTGTGGCCCTCTTCGACCAGGTTCTTGACCTCCTGGTCGATCAGCTGGGCGGTGGCTTCACTGTAGTTGCGTTCCTCGTGTTCCTCGACGCCGAGGTACTGCAGGGCTTCACGTTTGCCCCAGGTCAGGGGGCCGAGTTTTTCGCTCATACCCAGTTGCGTCACCATGGCGCGGGCGATTTGCGAGGCGCGTTCCAGATCGTTCTGCGCGCCACTGGAAACATCGCCGAAAATAATTTCCTCGGCGACCCGGCCACCGAGCAGGATGGCGAGCTGGTCGCGGTATTCATTTTCGGTGGTGAGAAATTTTTCCTTTACCGGCAACTGCAGGGTGTAACCGAGCGCGGCTACCCCTCGCGGGATAATCGATACCTTGTGCACAGGCTCGGCGGTAGGCACGGTTTCGGCCACCAGGGTGTGGCCGGATTCGTGGAAGGCTACGCGGCGTTTTTCATCGGCATTGAGGGTGCGGTGGCGTTTCTCGGGGCCGGCGATGACACGGTCGATGGCGCCTTCAAAATCTTTCATGGTAACGGCATCGTGGTTTTCGCGTACCGCGCGAATCGCCGCCTCATTGGCGATATTGGCCAGGTCGGCGCCGACGAAGCCGGGGGTACGCTGCGCCACCACCATCAGGTCGACATCATCGGCCATCACGATCTTGCGGGTGTGCAGCTGCAGTATCTGATAGCGTGCCTGCAGGTCGGGCTTGTCGACAATAATCTGGCGGTCGAAGCGGCCGGCGCGCAGCAGGGCCTTGTCGAGAATTTCCGGGCGGTTGGTGGCCGCCATAACGACGACACCGACCGAGGGATCGAAACCGTCCATCTCGGTGAGCAGCTGGTTGAGCGTCTGTTCGCGTTCATCATGACCGCCCATGGCGGGGCCGGCGCCGCGGGCGCGACCGATGGCGTCGAGTTCGTCGATAAAGATAATGCAGGGGGCTTTTTCCCTGGCCTGCTCGAACATTTCGCGCACGCGGGCGGCGCCAACGCCGACAAACATTTCGATAAATTCCGAACCGCTGATATTGAAGAAGGGTACGCCGGCTTCACCGGCGACGGCGCGTGCCAGCAGGGTCTTGCCGGTGCCCGGCGGGCCGACCAGCAGCGAGCCCTTGGGCATGTGCCCGCCCAGGCGCTGGATACGACTCGGGTCCTTGAGAAAATCGACGGTCTCTTTCAGTTCCAGCTTGGCCTCCTCGACCCCGGCAACATCGTCGAAGGTAACCTTCGGCAGGTTGTTCGGATGGATATGCACCTTGTTGCCGATATTGAGAAAGCCCTGACCCATGCTGCCCATGCGTTTGGCCATCCAGCCCCAGAGCAGAAACAGCAGGCCGAAAGGCAGTACCCAGTTGGTAAGGAAATTACCCAGCCAGTTGCTGCTGTGCCGGACGGTATATTTCACGCCCTGCTGTTCCAGGGTTTTTGCCAGCTCGGTGTCCTTCAGCGGGATGGTAACAAAGCGTTTTGGCTGGTGGGTTTTATCGTCGATAACGGTCAGGGTGCCGGCGATATAATCATTGGTAATAACGGCTTCCTGTACTTCCCTGTTTTCAACATGTTGCAGAAATTCGCTGTAGGGGATTTCTGTATTTCTTGCGGTGCTGTACGCCTCCCACATATAGAAGGAAAACAGCATAATGATCAGGTACAGAAAAAAATTGAAGTCCGGGCGCTGCCAGAACTTCTGCTCGGTGGTTTTGTTGATTTCGATATCGGGTTTTTTATCGCCACCGAGAGAGAAATTGTTTTTATCCATTATGTTCTATCCGTTCATGTTTTTTTCTTGTCTGGTGATTGACATAGTGATGAAACAGCAGCATAAGAGCACCCAGCAGTACCAGCACCCAGAGATAACGTTCCATATAGGCCAGTATCAGCAGGCTGGCGGCAAGAAAAATGCCGGCGAGGCGAAACAGCCAGCCCATGCGGATGCCGGTAATAAAGGTGGTAAGGGCAAAAAGCAGCAGCAGTATCAGGCCGGTGGTTTCATTATTGAGGCGACCGATCTGCTGAATGACGAAAACCATTTTTACCGCGGCCAGCACGGCCAGCCACTGCATGGTCTGGTACCAGATAATACTTTTCCACGGGTATTTTCCTGCGCGCACATTCGACCACTCGGTGGTCAGGCTGGCGATATAAAACAGCGGCACCATCAAATACCAGTAGGTCTGGCTGCGCATGGGGGAGACATCGGTATAGGCGACACCGATATAGGCAAAAACGACGAGCACCAGCAGGGTGATTTCATCGACCAGATGCTGGCGGAAAAAACTGTCTTTGTTTTTTCCGGCACTTCCATCTGTCGTTTTGTTTTCTTCAGAATCAGACATGGGTGTTTTTCCGCATTTGTGGTGGTTTATATATGGTGCCAGTTTCCTAAACCTCAATGTTATGCTGGCGTAACAGTTTATAGGTAGCCATTTTTATAGCGTCATTGATGACGAACCAGGTCAGCGCGTAGGCCCACAGGTAGGCTGCATCAAGCCAGCCAATGGCAGGGATAAACACGCCGTAGACAGCAATCAGTGTGCCCAGTATCCGGGTGCTGAAGGTGGCGGTAAACAGTATCCATGAAGGATAGGGCTTTTTCCAGAACCAGTCATCAATACGCGTGTTGTAGATGGTGCCGTGGCCGGCAACGACCAGCTTGCAGAAAAACAATGACTGTATCATCTCGTCGGAATAACCCATCTTTATCAGAATGTAGAACAGCAGGAATGAGGAAATGACGCCGCTGATACCCAGAATGCTGGATATGGTCAGCAGTTCGGTCATGTTCCAGCGCACCGGGTTTCTGTCAACCCGGGTGTTGTCATAGGCAATGGCGAGGATGGGGATATCATTGAGCAGGGCCAGGATGATAATCATCAGCGCGGTAATCGGATAGAAATTGAATACCACGATGGCCAGGGTCATAAACAGGATGATACGAATGGTCTCGGCTATACGGAAAATGGTATAGCTTTTCATGCGCTCGAAGGTAATGCGCGCCTGCCTGACCGCGTCATTGATGACGGACAGTCCCGGTGCGGTGAGGATAATATCCGCGGCTGCGCGCGCCGCGTCGGTGGCATTGGCTACGGCAAAGCCGCAGTCGGCTTTTTTCAGCGCCGGCGCATCATTCACACCGTCACCGGTCATGGCGACAATATGGCCGCCTTTCTGCAGTGTGTCGACAATCAGGTACTTGTCCTCGGGTACCACTTCGGCAAACAGATCCACGTTTTCGATCATGTTGATAATGGCGGACTCGTGGGTATGGATAAACTCCTGGTCGAGCAGACGGGTGTCGTACAGTTCACGTACCTTTTCCATGACCTCGTCGGCAAAGTGCTGGGCTTCGCTGCGTGACACGTCGCCCTTGAGACGGTCGTAGATGGCGGCCGCCATGGCCGAGGCCAGCGCCATCAGTTCCTGGCTGCCGCTGCCGGTGAGCTGGTGTGAGCGGATGGCCTCGCCTTCAAGTCCCAACATGCGCCCGACTTCGCGGGCGATGGCAACATGATCACCGGTAACCATTTTGACCCTTACGCCATAATCGCGCATGGTGCTGATGATTTCGGCCGAGTCCTTTCTGGGCGGATCATAAAGCGGAATCAGGCCAATCATTTCAAGCGGTTGATCGCCGGTTATTTTACCGACCGCAAGGGTGCGGTAACCCTTGGTCGCCAGCTGGTCCACCTGTTGCTGTATGTGTTCGGACTCTTCGTCAGTCAGGTCGGCCATGCCGATAAGCACCTGCGCGGCACCCTTGATGGCCGTAAACTGTTCGCTGTTGTACTCGATAATGGCTTCGGTGCGTTTGCGTATCGGGTCAAACGGCACAAAGCGCTTTTGTCTGAAGGGGCTCAGGTCAAGGTGCGAGTAGTGGTTTTTCAGGTAATCAAAAATCGGCTGCTCGATAGGGTCGTTGTTTTCCTTTCTCGATGCCAGCGCCGCGATCATAAAGAGTTCGGCCACCTTGTGCTTGTGGAACACCACCGGCTCGGCAACCCGCATTTTGTTCTCGGTAAGGGTACCGGTCTTGTCCGAGCAGAAAACATCGACACCGGCCAGTTCTTCAATCGCCGTCAGTCTGGAGACAATGGCCTTGCGTCGGGCCAGGTTGACCGCGCCTACCGCCATGGTAACCGACAGGACCGCGGGCAGTGCTACCGGAATGGCGGCCACGGTAAGCACCAGTGAGAAGCGGGCGATTTCGAGGAAGTCCTCCTGGCGAAAGAGTGCAACCATGACGATCAGGATGACCAGCGCAACGGTAATCAGGATAAGGAAGTTGCCGATCTGGATAACCAGTTTCTGGAAGTGGCTGCGTTCCTTCAGCTGGGCGCCGGCGACCAGTGACACCACGTTGGCAAAACGCGTGTTGGCACCGGTATTGACGACCACGGCCAGCATTTCACCCTGCTTGATAATGGTATTGGCGTAGGCCACGTCGTTCTGTTTGCGGCTGACCGGCAGGGACTCGCCGGTCAGGGCGGACTGGTCAATCAGCAGGTAGTCGCCGGATAGCAGTTGCACATCGGCCGGCACCACGTCACCGATACGCAGCTTGATAATATCGCCGGGCACCAGTTCACGCGCGGGGATGCGTTTGAAGATGCCGTTGCGCAGCACGGTGACTTCGCGCGCCATGCCTGCCTTCAGTTCTTTCAGGGCATTCAGTGCACGGTGTTCCTGCATGAAGTCCAGGCCGGCATTGACCAGAAGCATGACCATGATGATGATAAAGTCTTCCCATTTCTGCACCAGGGCGGAAAGCAGGGCGGCAATTTCGATCATCCAGGGGATGGGGCCCCAGAAGCGACGGAAAATCCGGTGCCACAGCGGCTCCTCTTTTTCCTCAACTTCATTGTAGCCGTATTTTTCTGTGCGCTTTCCGGCCTCCTCGTCGCTCAGGCCGATGTTCTGATCAACATCCAGACTTTGCAGCGTTTCGCTTACGGCCTGATCACGGTAGTCATCGGTATTTCTGTTCATGGATATTTTTTATATATTCTGTATCGTTTCGGTCCTGTTGCTGTATGATAAACCTATTTGCGATATTCTGATTGATTTAAATTAATCAGGTAATCAATCGGCAATAAAAAAGGAGGAGCATAGTGCAGTCCTATCAACATATTCTGCTGGCAACTGATTTTACGGAATTTTCCGGGCGTGCGGCACAGCGTGTTCGCCAGCTTGCAGCTGACTCCGGCACAAAGGTAACCCTGTTTCATGTTATTGAAGAGCCTGTGCCCTATATGGGTAATGATCTCGAGCCCCTGCTGATCGATCCCCAGCTGGATGATGAACTCAAGGTGCTGGCGGAGAAAATGATGGCAGACTTTTCCAGGAACAACGGTTTCGAGAATGCGCGCATTGAAATCGACTGGGGCAG
>DRLE01000031.1 GCA_011051475.1 Gammaproteobacteria bacterium | reverse complement strand
GTTTAAGTTATATGTTTTTGTTATCCTAACTTAAAACATACAACTTACAACTTACAACTTATTGGATACTCTGATTAATGTCATTTTGAGCGGAACGAAGTGGAGTCGAAAAATCTTATACTCCGTAATCCGTTGATTACACAGTGGTAAAAGATCCTTCGGCAATTGCTCCTGCATTGCCCTAATAAGTTACATCCATGTAACGATCGACTTCGCTACGCTGCGCTCAGGATGACAAGGACGCTATTAATCAGAGGGCCCTTACAACTTTCAGGAACCTTTTGTTACAGACAGGTCGTAGTGTTTATCTTCGAGGAGAACAGCAATGGCAAAACATGAGCAGGCGGGACAGGGTACTGGCAGTATTACCCTGAACGATAACAGCAGGCAGTTGCAGCTGGAGCTGCCGGTACTGAAAGCCACGCAGGGGCCGGATGTTATCGATGTACGCGGCCTGTACCGCGATGCCGGTTATTTTACCTATGACCCCGGCTTTACCTCGACGGCAAGCTGCGACTCGGCGATTACCTTTATCGACGGCGAAAAGGGTATTCTGCTGCACCGTGGTTATTCCATCGAGACCCTGGCTGAAAACAGTGACTTTCTTGAAGTCGCCTACCTGTTGCTGTTCGGCGAGTTGCCGACGGAGCAGCAGCGCGCCGTGTTTGATGAAGAGATTGCCACACATACCATGGTGGATGAGCAGTTGATCCGTTTCTATAACGGTTTTCGTCGTGATGCTCACCCCATGGCCATTATGGTGGGTGTGGTCGGCGCGCTTTCGGCGTTCTACCATGACAGTCTTGATATCCACGATCCTGACCAGCGACACATTGCTTCCATGCGACTGATCGCCAAGATGCCGACCATTGCCGCCATGGCCTACAAATATACCCGCGGCCAGCCGTTTGTCTATCCGCGCAATGAACTGGGTTATGCGGAAAACTTTCTGCGTATGATGTTTTCCGTGCCGGCCGAGGATTATCGCTCCAACCCGGTGCTGTCACAGGCGCTGGATCGTATTTTTATCCTGCATGCCGACCATGAGCAGAACGCCTCGACCTCGACGGTGCGCCTGGCCGGTTCCTCGCAGGCCAATCCCTTTGCCTGTATTGCCGCCGGCATTGCCTCACTATGGGGACCGGCGCATGGTGGCGCCAACGAGGCGGTGCTGAAAATGCTGATGGAGATCGGTTCCAAGGACCGCATCGGTGAATACATCGCCCGCGCCAGGGACAAAAACGATCCTTTCCGCCTGATGGGTTTCGGCCACCGTGTCTACAAGAACCACGACCCGCGCGCCAGGGTGCTGCGCGAGTCGGCACATGCGGTGCTCAGGGAAATGGGCTCCGAAGAACAGCCGCTGTTCGAGCTGGCGCTGGAACTTGAGCGCATGGCGCTGGAAGACGACTACTTTATCGAGAGGAAGCTCTTTCCCAATGTCGATTTCTATTCCGGCATTATTCTGCGCGCCATGGGTTTTCCCGTTTCCATGTTTACCGTGCTGTTTGCACTGGCGCGCACCGCGGGCTGGGTTTCGCAGTGGAACGAGATGATCAGCGAACCCGTGCAGAGAATCGGCCGGCCGCGCCAGCGCTATATCGGTTACGGTCCGCGTGAATTTATACCGCGCGATAAAAGGGGCTAGCGCTGCAGTGAAATCCGAAACAGGCAAGTCGGGGGCAGACATACCCGAAGGTCTGCGCGGGCAGGCCCTGCTGATGAACCCGGCGTATAACAAGGGCACGGCCTTCAGTCCTGAAGAACGCGAGCGATACGGCCTGCGCGGACTGTTGCCGGCCGCGGTCAGCAGCCAGGAAATGCAGATCGAACGCGCGCTGGAAAATATCCGGCGCAAGGCCTGGGATATCGAGCGCTATATTTTTCTGATGGCGCTGCTCGGGCGCAACGAGCGCCTGTTCTATCGTTTGCTGATCGAGAATATCGAAGAGCTGATGCCCATCGTCTATACCCCGACGGTCGGCCAGGCCTGCCAGGAGTTTGCCCATATCTACCGCCAGGCGCGCGGTTTTTATATTACCCCGGACGATCGTGGTCAGATTGAAACCATCCTTGGCAACTGGCCGGAAAAGGACGTACGTCTGATCGTGGTCACCGATGGTCAGCGTATTCTCGGCCTGGGTGATCTCGGCGCCAGCGGCATGGGGATTCCTATCGGCAAACTGGCGCTGTATTCGGCCTGTGCCGGTATTCCCCCGCAGCACTGCATGCCGGTACTGATCGATGTCGGTACCAATAATCAGACGCTGATTAACGATCCCCTGTATCTTGGCATCAGGCAGCCGCGGCTCACCGGAGAGGACTATTTTTCATTGCTGGATGAGTTTATGAGTGCGGTGCAGCGTGTTTTTCCCCGCGTGCTGATCCAGTTCGAGGACTTTCTGACGCCGAACGCCTATCGCCTGCTGCAAGGCTACCGGGACCGCGCCCGCTGTTTCAATGATGATATACAGGGCACCGCGGCCATGGCGCTGGCGGGCGTGCTGGCATCGTGCCGGCTGACCGGTCAGCGTTTTTCCGAGCTGCGTATTATGTTTCTTGGCGCCGGCTCTGCGGCAACGGGTATTGCCGAGCTGATAACCGCGGCTCTGCAACAGGCCGGTCTGTCTGCAAGCCAGGCGCGCGAAAGAATATGGCTGCTGGACAGGGAGGGGCTGATAACCCGCGCCCGCGACCAGGTCGATCCGCACCAGCGGCCCTTTGTGCGTAATGAAGCGCCAATGGATTTTATGACCACCATCGAGCAGGCCAGGCCGCAGGTACTGATCGGCGCCACAGGCGCGCCCGGTACCTTTACCCGCGAAGCTATCGAGCTGATGGCGAAGATCAATCCGCAGCCGGTTATCTTCGCCCTGTCCAATCCGACCTCGCAGGCCGAGTGTACCGCCGAGCAGGCCTACCGCTGGAGCGAGGGCAGGGCGATATTCGCCTCCGGCAGCCCGTTTCCGGTAGTTGACTATAAAGGCAGAAGCCTGCATCCCGGCCAGGGCAATAACGCCTATGTCTTTCCCGGGCTGGGGCTTGGCGTTATTGTCAGCGGCGCGCGCCGGGTGACGCAGGAAATGTTTCTTGCCGCCGCACACGCACTGGCTGACTGTGTCGATGAGAAAACCCTGCGCAGCGGCAGTGTGTACCCGCCACTGTCACAGATCCGTGATATATCGGTGCGCATTGCGGTTGCGGTTGCCGACTGCGCCTGGAAGCAGCAACTGACCACACGGCCCAGGCCAGATGAGCTTGAAAAGATGGTCAGAGAGTATATGTACCAGCCGTATTATTAGGGAACCTCTGAAAAACTCGTGAACTCGCATCTTATGTACAGCTTATGCGATAACGGCGTTAAAGTTCTTGCAAATAGCCAGCTATTCGCTGCAAACTTTGCCTTGTTCTCACATAATCTGTACACAATCTGCTTCATTCAGAGTTATTCAGAGGTTCCTTAGTTTTTTTATCCGCAAATAAACGCGAATATAAAGACCAGGGGCATTATAAACGCATGTGAAGAAGCTGAGGTCGCACTAATTTGTTTCTGCCACTGATGCCCGGTTTTTCACTGGTGCTTAAGGAAGCAATGACACACATTCGCGTTTATTTGCGTTTATTTGCGTTCATTTGCGGATAAAAAAACTAAGGAACCTCTGAATAACTCTGAATGAAGCAGATTGTGTACAGATTATGTGAGAACAAGGCAAAGT
>DRLE01000030.1 GCA_011051475.1 Gammaproteobacteria bacterium | reverse complement strand
TACCGGCCGGGCCGAGCCCGTGCGCATAAAACGGTCGCGCTCGATGGTATCGATCAGCGGCCCCCGCCCCGGCGGGGGAAAGGCCAGGCCGACCGTTGATTCCGCCAGCCCGTATACCGGCGTCATGGCCTTGCGCGAAAAACCGTATGCCTGGAAACGACTGCTGAAACCTTCCAGGGTTTCCACGCTGACCGGCTCGGCGCCGTTAAAGGCCGCACGCCAGGAAGACAGGTCAATGCCTTTTATATCCTCGTCATCGATGCGGCGCAGGCAGTATTCATAACCGAAATTGGGCGAGGCCGACAGGGTGCCCCGGTAACGGTGCATGGCTCGCAGCCAGCGTTCCGGCCGGGCCAGAAAGCTCAGCGGCGACATCACCACAAACAGGGCGGCATGATACAGGCTGCCCAGCCAGGCGCCGATCAGTCCCATGTCATGATACAGCGGCAGCCAGCTGACAAAGACATCGCTGGAGTCCGCCCCGATCACCCGACCCATGGCGCGAATATTGCTCAGCAGATTGGCGTGCGTCAGCATCACCCCTTTCGGGTTGCCGGTGCTGCCCGAGGTATACTGGATAAAGGCAATGTCGTTGGCGCTTATCCGTGGCAGGTTCGCCTCGGCAGTCGCATCGGAAAGCTCGTTAAGCGAAACAATATGACGCAATTCCGGCACCTGCGCCATGAGCAGTCGCGCCACTTTTCTGGCCTCGTCAACGGTAATAAAGATACTGGCCCGGCAGTTGCGCAATATACGCACATGCCGGCGCATATGGTCCTCCAGCTGAGAAGGCCTGGCGGGCGGATAGATCGGCACCGGAATGCCGCCGGCCATGAGTATGCCGAAAAAACTGTAGAAATACTCAGGACCGCTGGGCAGCATCAGCACCACCGGCTCGGCCGGTTGCAGGCCGCGCTGCTGCAGACCGGCGGCCACCCCGGCCGCGCCGGACCTGAGCTGCGCATAGCTGATAATCTCGCCGTCGACATCATCGGCATAAAGACGGATATGCGGGCGCTCCGGGTGACGGGCCGCATGCCAGTCGAGCACATCCAGCAGTGTTTCTGCTTCATCCGGAAGCTGGCTGACCCTGTCCAGCGCCGCTTCCTGGACCACTGTCTGCACTCCTTTCTGTACCACTGGCCCGTCAGGTGTTTGTTTCGATGATACGGCGCCCTGTATCGCCCGCAGCAGGTCCCTGGGGGAGTCAACCTGGGCCAGAACCTGCTCGGGCAGGGCCAGGGAGAATTTTTTCTCTACCCGGGAAACCAGTTCAACGCGCGTCAGACTGTCCAGGCCAAGGTCTTTTTCAAAGCTGGTATCAAGGCTGATGTCGGCAGCGGAATCGCCCTGTCGATGCGGCTGAACTTCAGCGACAAGTTCACGCACAAGCTGCATCAGTTCGCTCAGGGTGCTGTCTGTATTATCCCCTGTGCCGGGCGATGGCATAATCGTTCACCTGTATGCTTGCGTTATTAATAAAGCCTTGCTGTTAGTCTTTATAACACTAACACTGTCTTTATTCTATGCGGTTACACCCGCATGGATTCAGCCACGCAGGCTAGTCAGTTCATCCGGATGGAAGATGCCCTGTTCGGTAATAATACCCTTGACCAGCGCTGCCGGAGTGACATCGAAGGCCGGGTTAAGGGCCTGTGAACCCGGCGAGGCAACCCGCACGTTTTGCAACCGGCCATCGCTGCCGGGGCCGCATTGGTAGAGCACCTCGTCCTGGTGGCGCCGCTCGATGGGAATGTCGGCGCCGGAGGGGCAGTTGAAATCGATGGTCGATACCGGCGCGGCCACATAGAACGGTATGCCGTAGTACTGTGCGGCTATGGCTTTTTCCAGCGTGCCGATCTTGTTGGCAACATCACCGTTGGCGGCAATGCGGTCGGAGCCGACAATGACCATGTCGATTTTTCCCTGTGACATCAGGTGAGCGCCGGCATTGTCGGCAATGATCACATGCGGCACGTTCTCGTTTTCCAGTTCCCAGGCGGTAAGGCGCGCGCCCTGCCCGCGCGGTCGGGTTTCATCGGCATAGACGAACACCCGCTTGCCGCTGCGGTGGGCGGCATACACCGGTGACAGCGCCGAACCGTAGTCGACAAAGGCCAGCCAGCCGGCATTGCAATGGGTTTCGATATTGCAACCGTCCTTGATCAGCTCATTGCCCAGCTCGCCGATCTTCCGGCAGGCCTCGGCGTCCTCATCGGCAATGGCCCGCGCTTCGGCTATGGCAGCCTCAACCGAGATCTGCCCGTCAGCCATGCCGGCATGGTAAACACGCTCAACGGCGTAAAACAGGTTCTGCGCGGTCGGCCGGGTGTTTTCTATTTCGCTGCGTGCCTTATCAATCAAGCCGGCATCACCGCCACTTTCAATAAAAGCCTGCGCCATGGCGAAACCGGCGGTAGCGCCGATGGCGCCGGCGCCGCGAACGATCATGGTGGTGATCGCTTTGCAGGTATCGTGATAATCTTTCGACTCAAATATCCTGAATTCAAACGGCAGCAGGTTCTGCTCGATCAGATAAACCGTGCTGCCCTGCATCCATACCGTGCGGTAGTGTTTGCCATTGACTTTCATCGTTATAATCCTGTTTCACATATCACTCTGAGCGCAGCGGCATCGAACGGGTTCTGAACAAACCTCGGCGCAGTGGCATAAGACCCGTTCGGCTTCGCTCAGGGTGACATTGTTAGATAACCCGCTCATTGCCCCCATCCACCGGCACCTGCGCCCCCGTGGTTTTGGCAAAGGTCTCGCCGGCCATGGCGCAGACCATCTGCGCGACATTTTTCGACTTCACTTCGGTATGCAGCACATTGCTGGCCTTGTATTCCTCAACGCTGAGACCGTAGCTTTTAGCCCGGCCTTCCAGCATCTCCTGCGTCCAGACGCCGGTATCGAATACCGCATTGGGATGGATGGTGTTTACCCGGATACCGTCATTGCCAAGCTCGAACGCCGCCACGCGCGCAAGCTGGGTGAGCCCCGCCTTGGCCGCGGAATAAGCCGCCGCGCCCGAGCCCGGCGCCGGCACGTTCTTTGAAGCAATAATAATAATGGACGGATCAATGCCATGGCGCAGATAAGGAATGCAGTATTGCATCAATCGCTGATGGCTGGTCAGGTTGATATCCATGCTCAGCTGCCAGGTTTGTGCACTCATGTCTTCAATCGTTTCATTGGCGGTAAAGATACCCGCATTGCTGACCAGAATATCCAGGCCGC
>DRLE01000029.1 GCA_011051475.1 Gammaproteobacteria bacterium | reverse complement strand
CCGTCTTCGCCAAGTTTGTAAATGGCTTCCGGAGTATTGGCGACCTTGAACAGTTTTGCCGTGGCAATGTTTACGCTCTTGTCGGTGGCCTGGGCTGAGAGGATAACCGCGATCAGCAGTTCGAAGGTGCTGCTGTAGTTCAGTTCGGTGGTGGGGCTGGGGTTGTTAGCCTTGAAGCGGGAGAATATTTCGTGGCGTTTTTGTTTGTTCATGTTTTTATTTTTTCCGCAAATGAACGCGAATAAACGCAAATATTTTATGTTTTTGTAGCAGCGGACAATTCCGCGAACAGCCTTAGGCACCATGCTCGCTTCTTCGCGGAATTGTCCGCTCCTACAAAAACAAATAACATTTGCGTTTATTTGCGTTCATTTGCGGTTAAAAAATACATTATCCTAGCTGCTAACAGCTTCCACCTTTTGCAGCACAACCGTCTGTGCAGCCGCCTTACGCTTGTCGATGACATTCTTCAGGGCGATGAGCAGGCCCAGGCCGATAAAGGCACCGGGGGGCAGCACGGCGAGCAGGAAGCCGGGGTAGTCTTCGCTGAAGGTGATGGTCATGGAGTGACCTATTTCACCGAACATCAGGTGCGCGTGCGAGAACAGGGTGCCGAAACCGATAAGCTCGCGCATGCCGCCGAGCACGACCAGCACCAGGGTAAAACCCAGGCCCATCATAAAACCGTCCAGTGCGGAATCGAGCAGGTTGTTCTTCGAGGCAAAGGCCTCGGCGCGGGCGATGATGGAGCAGTTGGTGACGATCAGCGGAATAAAGATACCCAGTATCAGGTACAGATCATGGAACCAGGCGTTCATCATCAGCTCGATGGTGGTAACGATGGAGGCGATAATCAGCACGAAGATCGGAATGCGGATCTCGTTTTTCAGCCAGGGGCGAATCAGTGAGACGGCACTGTTGGACAGCACCAGGGTCATCATGGTGGCCAGCCCCAGGCCCAGGCCGTTGACCACGGTGCCGGTCACTGCCAGCAGCGGGCACAGACCCAGCAGTTGTACCAGGGCGACGTTATTGTTCCATAAACCGTTTTTTGTAATGCTTGCCGTGTCAGTCATGGCTTTGCTGCTCCAGTGTGGCTTTTCCGGGTTTACTGTTTCCGGCTTCGCTGCTTTCGGATTTGCTTATGGGTGGTGTGTCGGCTGTTTTCTCACCGGCGGCTTTGCCGTTGCTGGCAAACAGTTTTTCCCTGTTTTCATTAAAGTATAACAGGGCATTGTAGACGGCTTTAACCACGGCGCGCGGGGTTATTGTCGCGCCCGTGAACTGGTCGAAGACACCGCCGTCACGTTTGACCTTCCACAGCTTTTCCTTCGGGTTATCAAGCGATTTATTGTTAAAGCCGAGTATCCAGTCCGAGCGGCTGGCATCGACAGCATCACCCAGGCCCGGTGTTTCGTGGTGTTTGACCACGCGTACGCCGGCAATGCGGCCATCATAGAACACGCCGACGAGGATATGAATGGCGCCGTTGTAGCCGTTGGGCGCAATGCTGGAAAAGACCGCGGCCACCGGTTTGCCGTCCTTGCGGGCGCGGTAGGCCAGGGTGTCTTCGCTGGTGCCCAGCAGCGTGTTCGGTTTTATGGTGATGGTATCCGAGAGCAGGTCATTATTGTAGAGCTCGGCCGGCACAATGGTATTGAGCTGTTTCAGCAGCTGCAGTTCCTCGTTGCGGCGGATGTCGTCGGCGGTGCTGATATAGGTCAGGCCGACCATAAGCGCGCCGATAATCGCGAATACCGACAGCAGTGCGGTGGTGCTGAGGATGGACTTTCTGTACTGTAAAAACAGGCTTTTCATCACTCAGTGGTCCTGCTTGCCGTAGACCTTCGGTCGGGTGTAGTAATCAATCAGCGGCGCGGCCATATTCATCAGCACCACGGCAAAAGCAATGCCGTCGGGATAGCCGCCCCAGCTGCGGATAATATAAACCAGCGCGCCGATACCGGCGCCGTATATCCAGCGGCCCCTTGGCGTGCTGCAGGCGGTAATCGGGTCGGTGGCGATAAAAAAGGCCGCCAGCATGGTGCCGCCGCTGAAGGCATGGAACAGGGCCGAGCTGTTGGTGGAATAATCCATGACGGCAAACAGGTTGGCGATAAACAGCAGGCTGGCCAGGAAGGCCACGGGGATACGCCAGTCGACAACCTGCTTTTTCACCAGCCAGATGCCACCGGCAAGGTACAGCAGGTTGACCCACTGCCAGCCGGTACCGCTGAGGCTGCCGAACAGGGCGCTGAACTCGGGATTGTTGCGGGTTTCGAAAACATCATGATACTGACTGAGCTGGGTTTTCAGCAGGTCAATGGGGGTGGCCATGGAAATGCTGTCGATAGTGGTGTCATAGGGCAGCTTGCCAAGAAAGACCCAGTTGAAGGTGGTCATAAAGTCAGGCCAGCCGCCATCGACGCCCATGGGTGCTGTCCACAGGGTCATCTGCAGCGGGAAGGAAATCATTACCACGATGTAGCCGACCATGGCCGGGTTGAACGGGTTGAAGCCCAGGCCGCCATAGAGCTGCTTGGCCACGGCAATGGCAAAGAAACTGGCAATCGCCACCAGCCACCAGGGCGCAAGCGAGGGCAGGGCCAGCGCCAGCAGGCAGGCGGTAATCAGGGCGCTGCCATCGGACAGGCTGTGCCGGACATCCCGCCCGCGCAGCCTGAGAATAATGGCTTCACTTGCCAGGCAGACGGTAATGGCGACCAGCAGATTGAACAGCACACCCCAGCCGAAGAAATAAAATGAAGCCAGTGCGCCGGGCACCAGGGCGTAGAGCACCATGAACATCATCTGCTGGACGCTGATGTTCTGCTTGATATAGGGCGATGGCGTGCGTTTGAAAATCATGGGTTTGTCGGTTTTTCCGTATTATCCTGCGACTGTTCCTGTTCCGTTTCCGCTGTTTTGTCCTCTGTTGCGCCGGCCTGGGCCTTTCTGGCCTCGGCTTTTTTTGCCTGGGCGCGGGCGATGGCGGCAGCTATAGCGGCTTTCTTGCTGTCTTTCTCACCGCCTTTCTCCTTGTCCTTGAGCATTTCCCGCTTCTTGCGCAGGCGCTCTTCGCGTTCGCGTTTCTGTCTTTCCAGCCGGGCCTGGTGCGCCTCGTGGCGCTGTCTTGCCAGGTCGGAAGCCTTGCGCTCACGCTCCTGCTGTCGGATCACGGTCTTGGCCGCGCGGTAGTATTGTACCAGCGGAATATCGCTGGGGCAGACATAGGCGCAGCAGCCGCACTCGATGCAGTCGAACAGATCGAACTCCTGCACGCGATCATTGTTCTTGCTGCTGGCGTACCAGTAGAGCTGTTGTGGCAGCAGCCGGGCAGGACAGACCTCGACGCAGTGGCCGCAACGGATACAGGGCATGTGCTGTTGCTGGTAGTGGATTTCATCTTTCGCCATTACCAGCAGGCAGTTGCTGGCCTTGACCAGCGGCGTGTCGTCCGAGGGCAGGGAGAAACCCATCATCGGGCCACCCATAATCAGTTCATCGGCCTGCGGGGTATAACCGCCACAGAATTCCACGCAGTCTTTTACCGGCGTGCCGACCAGTACCTCGATGTTCTGCGGTTGGGCAATGCCCTGACCGGTTACCGTGGCAATACGCGAGATCAGTGGCTCGTCATGGTAAACGGCGCGGTGTATGGCATGGGCGGTGGCCACATTATGCACCAGCACATTCAGTTCTGCCGGCAGGCGGCCTTTGGGCACTTCGCGGCCGGTAAGGATTTTTATCAGCTGTTTTTCACCGCCGCTGGGGTAGATGGTCGGTACCGCCTGAACACGGAAAAAACCGGTGCCGTCACGCTCGACGGCCGCCTGCATGGCGGCAATGGCCTCCGGCTTGTTGTCTTCAATGGCAATCACGCACTCCTGTGCCTTGATGACATGACCGATAATGTCGGCGCCGGCAAGGACCTGCTCGGCCTGCTCGCGCATCAGCATGTCGTCACAGGTGATATAGGGTTCACACTCCACGCCGTTGAGGATAAGGGTGTGTACGTTCATTTCGGTCTGTTTGACGGCGGCTGGAAAGGCCGCGCCGCCAAGACCGACGATACCGGCATCACGAATTAAATTGCGTAGCTGGTGAGAGCTGCGGTTATTGTATTCATCGCCCAGCGGTTCGCGTTTTACCCATTCATCCTTGAAGTCGTTTTCGATAAAGATGCACAGATCGGGCAGGCCGGAGATATGCGGTACCGCGTGTTCCTCGATGGCGGTCACCGTGCCGGATACCGGTGAGTGTACGGCGGCGCTGACCAGGTCGCCGGGGCGGCCGATCATCTGTCCCTTGAGAACACGGTCGCCGACCTTGACCAGCGGTTCGCTGATGGCGCCGATGTGCTGCTGCAGGGGAACAATATACTGTTTGACGGCAGGCATTGGCTGCACGGGTTTGCCCGTGGACAGATCCTTGTGACCGTCCAGCACCAGGCCACCGTCAAAATGTGACAGTTCCCTGAGAATGGTTGGCTTGTCGTCGTGAATACTCATGGCCTTTAAATATTAAACCGCATGCGGGGCCACGGGGCCGGGGTCGGGAAGTTCAGCCGTCCAGGTTCGCACGGTGGGCTTGACCTCGACAATGTGAATACAGTCTACCGGGCAGGGCGGAATACACAGGTTGCAGCCGGTACATTCCGATTCGACGACGGTATGCATCTGTTTGGCGGCGCCGATAATGGCATCGACCGGGCAGGCCTGTATGCACAGCGTACAGCCGATACAGACGTTCTCGTCAATGCGTACCACGGTGGGCAGGTGCTTTTCCTCACCGTGCTCGGCATTCAGGGGCTTGGGCTCCACGCCCAACAGGTCGGCCAGGGCAAGAATGGTTGCCTCGCCACCGGGCGGGCACTGGTTGATATCAGCCTCGCCCTTGGCGATGGCCTCGGCATAGGGTCGACAGCCGGGATAGGTACACTGGCCGCACTGGGTCTGTGGCAGCAGGGCATCGATCTGGTCAACGATCGGGTCACCTTCCACCTTGAAGCGGATGGCTGACCAGGCCAGCAGCAGGCCGAAGACGCCGGCAATAATCGCAAGGGTAAGGATAACGGTCAGCATGCGTGAGGCTTCTTTACACCTTGATCAGGCCGGCAAAGCCCATAAAGGCCAGTGACATAATACCGGCGGTAATCAGGGCGATAGAGGTGCCCTGAAAGGCTTCGGGTACGTCGGCCACGATAATGCGCTCACGCAGGGCGGAGAACAGGATCAGCACCAGGGAGAAACCCACGGCGGCGCCGAAGCCATAGAACAGTGACTGCAGAAAACCGTGTTTTTCCTGCACATTGAGCAGGGCAACGCCGAGCACCGCGCAGTTGGTGGTAATCAGCGGCAGGAAAATGCCGAGAATGTTGTACAGCAGGGGACTGGTTTTGTGCACCACCATTTCGGTGAACTGCACGACCACGGCAATGACCAGGATGAACATAATGGTGCGCATGTATTCCAGTCCCAGCGGCGCCAGGATGTATTCATTGACCAGGTAGGCGCTGACGGAGGACAGGGTGAGGACAAAGGTGGTCGCCAGCGCCATGCCGATGGCCGTTTCCAGTTTGCGCGATACACCCATGAACGGACACAGGCCGAGAAACTTGACCAGAACGAAGTTGTTGACCAGCACGGTGCCGAGCAGGATGAGAGCATATTCAGTCATGCGCGCATTCTAACAGATTGGCACCGCCGGTTTTATTGATTTAGCTTAAAAAACCGAGTGAAATCAACAATAAAAGTATGTCTTTACTGCCACTTTTGCAGGTATCGGCCGCGGTGGTATTGCTTACTGGCCGCTGGCGCGAGCCATTTCCGCTTCTTCCAGGCTTTCCGGGTCGATGCTGACCCGGTTACGACCGTTCTCCTTGGACATATAGGTGGCCGCGTCGGCGGCCTTGAACAGCTTGTCGAAATCCTCGTGGTGCTGGGGGATCAGTGAGGCGATGCCGATACTGGCGGTCATGTTCAGGCCAGCCGGTTTTGCCAGTTCGATCATGGAGCGTATGTTCTCGGCCTTGATACGGGCATCGAAAATATTGCAGTGTGGCAGCAGGATAAGAAACTCCTCGCCGCCGATACGCGCCACCACATCACCCTGGCGGCAGGTAGCCATCAGCAGCTTGCCGATTTCACGCAGCACGGCGTCGCCGGTGGCATGGCCGAATGTGTCATTCACCTGCTTGAACTTGTCCAGGTCAAGAATAACCAGGCTCAGCGGAAACTCGTAACGTACCGAGTCCTTGATGTACTTGGGTGCATATTCCGACAGGCTGTGGCGGTTGTGGCAGGTGGTCAGCTGGTCGATCATGGCCAGGTTGAACAGCTTGCGCTGCTGCTTGCGCACCTTGTCGGCCAGGCGTTTGTTGATAATCAGGTTGTTTACCCTGGCGGCCAGTTCTTCTTCCAGTGGCGGTTTGGTGACATAGTCGTTGATGCCGGCGTGAAACAGGTCGATGCGCTGTTGCGGGTCATCATGGCCGGTCATGGCCAGGATGGGCGTTTTCGCATTGTGACTGTTGTGCGCGCGGATCATACGCACCAGCGACAGGCCGTCCATGGTGCCTTCGAGCATAATATCGGTAATCACCAGGTCGTATTCATTGTCGGAAAAGGCATGAAAGGCCTCTTCGGCGGTCGGGAAGTGGGTGATTTCCAGGTTCAGTTTTTTCAGATAACTGGTGACGATGTGGGCGACCGAGGCGCTGTCCTCGACATAGAGCACGCGACCGCCGCTGATATTGAAATCATTGGTGCCCTGAATGTAATAACGGATATTGGATTTCAGATAGGTCAGGTTGGACTTGGGGAATACATCCCGGATGCCGGCAGCGCGGGCGTTTTTCATCAGGGTTTCATTCGGCTCGGAGGTGAGCAGAATAATCGGCGTATTACGTTCGACGGTTTTGCAGTGCTCGATAAACTTGGTACCGGTCTTGTCGAAAATATGCTGCGAGGCAATAATCAGGTCATAGCGGGTCGATGGCGTGGTGCTGCCGAGCAGCTTCAGGCCTTCTTCACCCGTGCGCACACAACTGACCGAACAGTTAAGCTCGACCAGCAAATCCTGCAGCATCTTCTGAAACAGGCGGCTGTTTTCCAGTATAAGCACTTTCATTACTCCTGGAGTATAGTGCTGTATCGGGTTTTCTACTAAGTAATTCAGGACAAAATGTCAGAAAAAAGAGACTAACGGCGGCCTGGGCCGCCGCAGTGAATAGTGAATAACGAATAGTGAATAGTGGAAAAGCTTTTAACTACAGAGACACAGAGGGCATAGAGAAATCTTTTTTATTGTTTT
>DRLE01000028.1 GCA_011051475.1 Gammaproteobacteria bacterium | reverse complement strand
GCCGAAAGTCACGAGGCCCTGGCCATTGCCATGAACCGCCTCGGCGGCAAGTCCAATACCGGTGAGGGTGGTGAAGACGCCGAGCGCTTCAAACCGCTGCCTAACGGTGACTCCAAGCGCTCGGCAATCAAGCAGATTGCGTCGGGTCGCTTCGGCGTGACCAACTGGTATCTGACCAATGCCGATGAGCTGCAGATCAAGGTGTCGCAGGGCGCGAAACCGGGCGAGGGCGGCGAGCTGCCCGGCGGCAAGGTCGATGTCAATATCGCCCGTATCCGTCACTCGACACCGGGCGTGGGCCTGATTTCACCGCCACCGCACCACGACATCTATTCCATCGAGGATCTGGCGCAGCTGATTCACGACCTGAAAAACGCCAATCCTTCGGCGCGCATCAGCGTCAAGCTGGTGGCCGAGATCGGCGTCGGCACCATTGCCGCCGGCGTCACCAAGGCCTTCTCCGATCATATCGTAATTGCCGGTCACGACGGCGGCACCGGCGCCTCACCGCTGACCTCGGTCAAGCATGCCGGTCTGCCCTGGGAGCTGGGCGTGGCCGAAACCCACCAGACCCTGGTGATGAACGACCTGCGTTCGCGCGTGATTATCCAGACCGACGGCCAGCTCAAGACCGGCCGCGACATTACCATCGCCGCCCTGCTGGGCGCCGAGGAATTCGGTTTCTCCACCGCGCCGCTGATTACCCTGGGCTGTATCATGATGCGCAAGTGCCACCTCAATACCTGTCCGGTCGGCATCGCCACCCAGGACAAGGAGCTGCGCAAGAAATTCCAGGGCAAGCCCGAGCACGTGGTCAACTACCTGTTTATGGTGGCCGAGGACATGCGCGAGCACATGGCCGAGCTGGGCTTCCGCACGGTCAATGAAATGATCGGCCGCGTCGACGTGCTCGAAGCCGCCAACGCCATCGATCACTGGAAGGCCAAAGGCATCGACCTGACCGCGCTGCTGACACCGGCGAACAAGCCGCACGAGGATACCGGCGTGTACTGCAGCATCAAGCAGAACCACGGCCTGGAAAAGGCGCTGGATAATGAAATCATCAAGCGCGCCAGAGCCACCATTGAAAAGGGCGAAAAGGTTTCCATGGAGCTGCCGGTGGTCAATACCAATCGCGTGGTCGGCACCATGCTCTCACATGAACTGGCCAAGGCCAATGAAGGCAAGCCCTTGCCGCCGGATACCCTGCATATCAAGCTCACCGGCAGCGCCGGACAGAGCCTGGGCGCCTGGCTGTACGAGGGCGTGACCATCGAACTGGAAGGCGACGCCAATGACTACGTCGGCAAGGGCCTGTCCGGTGGCCGCATTGTGGTTTATCCGCCGAAGGTCAGCAGTTTTGCCCCGGAAGAAAACATTCTTATCGGTAACACCGTGCTATACGGTGCCACTTCCGGTGAGGCCTATTTCCGCGGCATCGCCGCCGAGCGATTCTGCGTGCGTAACTCCGGCGCGAAGGCCGTGGTCGAAGGCGTGGGTGACCATGGCTGTGAATACATGACCGGTGGCCGCGTCGTGGTGCTGGGCAGGACCGGCCGCAACTTCGCCGCCGGCATGAGCGGCGGCATTGCCTATATCTGGGATAAAGACAACAGCTTCGCGCCGCTGTGCAATATGGGCATGGTCGAGCTGGAAAAACTCGAAGCCGAGGAAGACATCGACGAGGTGAAAACCCTGATCGAAAACCACCTGGCCTACACCGGCTCCACCGTGGCCAAAGCCGCGCTGGACAACTGGGAAGAAACGCTGGGGCAGTTTGTCAAGGTGATGCCGACGGACTATAAGCGCGTGCTTCTTGAGATGAAGGAGAAGGAAAAGGCCGCGTAGGTGCGCACGCGCAGTGAATAGTGAATAGTGAATAGTGAATAGTGAGCGTGGAACACGCTCTGCTTTTGGCTTTTCGTTATTCACTATTCACTATTAGTTATTCACTGTTTTCCCGACGGAAGCACGAGCAATAATGCGTGCACGCCGTCGGAGCAACATTTAAATTGATAGAGATAACAAACCATGGGAAAACCAACCGGTTTCAAAGAATTCGAACGCGCTACCGAGCAGTATCGCGATGTAAAAGAACGCCTGCAGGATTACGGCGAGATTTTTACCGGCAGGCATGATATCCAGCACCTGGAAACCCAGGGTGCGCGTTGCATGGACTGTGGCGTACCGTTCTGCCAGTCGGACAACGGTTGTCCGGTGCATAACCTGATTCCCGAGTGGAACCACCTGGTTTATACCGACCGCTGGGAAACCGCGCTCAACCGTTTGCACAAGACCAATAATTTCCCCGAGTTTACCGGCCGCGTCTGTCCGGCGCCCTGTGAAGGTTCCTGCGTGCTGGGGATTATCGAGCCGGCGGTTACCATCAAGAATATCGAAAACGCGATTATCGACAAGGGCTTTGAAGAGGGCTGGGTAAAACCGCAGCCGCCGGCAAGCCGTACCGGCAAGAAGGTTGCCGTGGTCGGCAGCGGCCCGGCCGGTCTTGCCGCCGCACAGCAGCTTAACCGTGCCGGCCATAACGTTACCGTGTATGAGCGCGCCGACCGTATCGGTGGCCTGCTGATGTACGGCATTCCCAATATGAAGCTGGGCAAGGACGTGGTGCAGCGCCGCGTTGATGTGCTCAAGGAAGAGGGTGTCGAGTTTGTGGTGAATGCCGATGTTGGTGGCAAGGGTGATAATGCCGTTGATCCGAAAGAGCTGCACGAGGATTTCGACGCGGTGCTGTTTGCCACCGGCGCCACCCGCGCGCGTGACCTGGAAGTACCGGGCCGTGAGCTCAAGGGTATTCATCTGGCCATGGAGTTTCTTACCGCCAATACCAAAAGCCTGCTCGACTCCAACCTGGAAGACGGCAACTATATTTCCGCCGAAGGCAAGGACGTGGTGGTTATCGGTGGCGGTGATACCGGCACCGACTGCATTGCCACCTCGCTGCGCCACGGCTGCAAGTCCATCGTCAATTTCGAGTTGCTGCCGCGTTCACCGGAAAACCGCGCCGAGGACAATCCCTGGCCCTTATGGCCGAAAATCCACCGCGTTGATTACGGCCATGAAGAAGCCATCGAGCGTTTCGGTCGTGACCCGCGCGAGTACAGCATCCTGACCAAGGAATTCATCGATGACGGCAACGGTAATGTGGCCGGTGTGAAAATCGTCGAGGTGCTCTGGAGCAAGCAGGATGACCAGTGGAAGATGGAAGAGGTTGAAGGCACCGAAAAAGTCTGGCCCGCCGACCTGGTGTTGCTGTCCATGGGCTTTGTCGGTCCCGAGCATTACGCCACCGATGCGGTTTATGTGGATTATGACGAGCGTTCCAATTACCGCGCAGAATATGGCAAGTACCAGACCAATATCAAAGGCATCTTTGCGGCCGGTGACTGCCGTCGCGGTCAGTCGCTGGTGGTCTGGGGAATTAATGAAGGGCGTGAAGCGGCCAGGGAAATCGATCGTTACCTGATGGGTGATACCTTATTGCCCTGAGGAAGTTGCCTGCAGTGCGATATGCGTAAAAAGCGGAAATCAGGCGAGGTGCCGGGTTTCCGTTTTTTTATGCATGAAAGTATCGAGGAAGGCATCAAGCACGCTTTCGCTGCCGTTTTCGAAATCGACAAAGGCCAGGTTGAGGCGGAACTCATCCTGTGACATGCGCTGAACCGACATAATGCGGCAACGGGCATAAAGCTTTTTTCTGATGTCGCCGATATTCAGTTCGGTAATGGCCTTGAAACGGATATGACTGATGGAGTGGTTCTGTATGCCACGCGGTTCAATTTCATCGGTTACCCAGCTGTCACAGTAGATCAGCATGCCGGTACTTGATAGGTTGGTGGCCTGCACCGGCAAAATCGTACCGTCTTCCAGGACCAGGTCAACAGGAAGATCTACTTCGAAACGCGGTGTCTGCCGCCTTTCGGATATGCCGGGTATATCAAGAGCCATAAGTGCCTTTACGGAGTGTTTACCGGTACTCCATCCGTCTAGCCCTGAAGTTTATCCAGGGAAGTATGCATTAATTAATCAGCGATTACTTATATTCTAGTACAAACAAAGGAAAAATAATGCAAATTTTCCGAATAATCAACAAATCTGCAAATATATCTGACAAAAGGTCATACCTGCCTGCAATCAAGGGGTAGGCCTGGAATGAGTATGATAAAATTCGCCCGCTTCCAGGGACAGCTGCATTCAGGTCTCTGATACAAATGTAATTGAATCAACAACATGGCTGTAAGGGCCAGTAAAAAGGGGAATTAAAATGCCGGAAGATCTCATACCATCCAATATCAACCTTACCCAGCTACTCGAAACCTATATTATTCCGTGGGGCATCAATATCGTGCTGGCGCTGGCGATATTTGTTATCGGTAAGTCTGTGGCGAAAATGCTGACCTCTGTTTCCAAGAAGGTCATGACCAAGGCCAAGGTTGATAATATCCTGGTTAATTTTATCGGTTCGATTATCAATACGGTGCTGTTGCTGTTCGTCGTGGTTGCGGCCCTCGACCAGCTGGGCGTTGATACCACCTCGCTTATCGCTCTGATCGGTGCTGCCGGTCTGGCCATTGGCCTGGCCCTGCAGGGCTCACTGCAGAATCTGGCATCCGGTGTCATGCTGATTGTTTTCCGCCCGTTCAATGACGGCGATCTGGTGGAAACGGCCGGTGTGCTCGGCGTGGTTGAAACCATCGGTATTTTTACCACCACCATGCGTACCGGTGATAACCGTGAAATCATTATTCCCAATGGCGAGATTTTCGGCGGTACCATTACCAATTTCTCCAAGCGTTCCACACGCCGTGTTGATATGGTTTTCGGTATCGGTTATGACGATGACATCAGAAAAGCCAAGGACATTCTCAACCGAATTCTTGAGGAAGACGAGCGTATTCTGAAAGATCCTGCTCCCCTGGTTGCTGTTGCCGAGCTGGCGGACAGCAGCGTCAATTTCAATGTACGCCCCTGGTGCAAGACCGAGGATTACTGGAATGTCTATTTCGATATCCACGAAAAGGTCAAACTGACCTTCGATGCCGAAGGTATATCCATTCCTTATCCGCAGATGGATATTCATCAGGACAAGGCTGCGTAATTTAAAACTGTAATAAAATTTGATAAAGGAAAGACAAGTGAATAGATGTATAAAAATAGTATTGATTGGCAGCCTGATGGCGACCTCGGCTGTGGCCACTGCTGCAGATGAAAAGAAAGACTCACCATGGAAAACCACGGCTGAGCTCGGATTTATCAGTACCACAGGTAACACGGAAACCAAGACCACAACCGGCAAGCTGGACACGGTTTACGAAGTGGAGAAATGGCGTCATACCGGCCATCTGGAAGGTTATGGTCAGCAGTCGAAGGATACCAATACCGATGAAATGGTGGTATCTGCCGAGCGTTATGAAGCATCCGGCAAATCGGACTACAAGTTCACAGAACGTGATTATGCCTATGGCCTGGTGAAACTGATCAAGGACCGCTTCAGTGGTTTTGAATATGAAAACACGCTTGGCCTTGGTTATGGTCGCAAGGTGATCAAGGATCCGGCTATGCAGCTCGATCTTGAGATCGGTCCTGGCGCAAGGTTCTACCGCGAGGACATCGCTGATGCCGAATCCAAGAATGAGGCGACCTTGCGTTTGTCAGGCAATTTCTGGTGGGCGATTACTGAAAATTCCAAATTTCTCCAGGAGCTGTTGACCGAGATCGGTGAGGAGTTTACTGCAAGCAAATCGGTGACCGGTCTGCAGGCCAATATCAACAAGACCCTGGCGATGAAATTCACCTACACCGTCAGGCATAAAACCAAGGTGCCGGTTGGTACGGAGAAAACCGATACCGAAGCGGCCATGACGCTGGTTTACAATTTCTGATTGACGGACCAGTGGTACACAAAAAAAGAGCGCGAATATTCGCGCTCTTTTTTTTGCGATTTGATATGCTTTCTTGCTAGAACCTGAACGCAACTCCGGCAAAGACTTCGCCCTGGTAGAAGGCGCTGCCGTTGACCTTGATAACGCAGCCGCCGCTGCAGAGAATGCCTGAATTACTGTTGACCAGTGTGGCCAGCAGGCGGGTTTCCAGACGCAGGTCAATGCGCTCGGTCATGGGCATGCGCATGCCAAGCCCCAGACTGAGAGAGCCGAGCAGGTCGGATTCCAGTCCGGAGAAGTCCGGTGTGAGGTAGGTAAAACCCAGTCCGCCGCTGACATAGGTTTTCAGTTTTTTTTCATCGGTAATCGGTGCAGTGCCGCCAAAGTGCAGATAGCTGATGCGAAGCGGTACATCGACATTCTCTTGCGGGGACGGAGTTGAGGGGTTGGGTATAGAGCGTATCTCTGTTGACTGATGGCTGAAATACACCTCGAACTGCTTGCCCTGGTTGTAGGGGGCACCGCTGATAATCAGCCCGTAGACTTCCGAGCTGCTGGTCATGTGTTTCCTGTTTTCGACGGTATCGATGAACTCGCCACCACCGCGAAAACCGAGCAGGGGCGTGATTTCCAGCGCCTGGGTCGCCTGGCTGCCCAGGAGTAGTAAGGCGCTGCCCAGTAGAATGCTGTTGTTC
>DRLE01000027.1 GCA_011051475.1 Gammaproteobacteria bacterium | reverse complement strand
TCCGACAGGCGCAGGCCGCAGCCATACACCAGTTCCAGCATGGCATTGTCGCGCTGCTGCAGCGCATCGTCCGAATCATGGCTTTGCAGCAGCTGGTTTATCTCGTCGACATTCAGGGTTTTGGGCAGGCGCTTTGCCGACTTCGGCGCGGAAATACCGATGACGGGGTTCTGTTTCAGACCGTGATGGCGGCAAAGATACCGGAACAGATGGCGCATGGATGACAGCCAGCGCTGCAGACTTTTGCCCGACAGGCCCTGGCGGTGCAGGCGCGCCACGCAGTTACGCACATCGGCCTGGGTGACAGCCTGCCAGCATATATCGCTTTCAGCGCGCTCGCCCGCATGGCATTGCAGAAAATGATTGATGTCGCGGCGGTAGGCCGCGACCGTGTGCGGAGAATAGGCGCGCTCGGATTGCAGGTAGCGGTAAAAGCGCTGCAAGGGCGTGTCCGCTGCGCCTGGCATGGAAGACGTCTCAGCCTTCCATATGCACGGCCAGTGCCGCGCTGATCAGCTCGCCGGTCTGCGAAAGAAACTCGGTGCCCATGCTTGAGCGAAAACGCGCACTACTGGCAGCGCCCAGGCCGATCAGGCCGAGGTTGGCGCCGGCCACCAGCGGAATAATCGCGGCCGATTTGATCTCCGCGGCATTGTCCGCAAACAGAAAGGCTTTCTGCTCGTCGCTGGCATTGCCGCAAAGCGTGTTCTTCTGTTCCAGCAGGGTTTTAAAGTGTTTCAGCGCATCATCGTCCCGGCGGGCAAACAGGCCGGCCGATCGCTCCAGTTGCTCGGCATTATCGCTGAACAGTTTCACCACGGCATAATCGGCCGACAGGTCGTTACGCAGCGTGTCCAGCACGATGCTGACCACTTCATCGAGGTCGCGCGCCGACAGCAGATTGAGGGCCAGCTTGTGGCGGGTCTGCGCCAGACGCTCATTATCGCGCGCCACGTCCATCAGGTTACACAGGCGCTGCTCCTGCTGCCTTGCCTGTTCGCGCAGCACGGCTACCTGGCGTTCAATCAGCGAGATGGCCCGGCCGCTTTCGTGCGGAACTTCAATGACGCTGAGGAGTTCGGGATGACGCTTGAGGAAATCCGGGGACTCCCGGATCATGCTGATCAGTTGCAGATCGTTGGCGAGCTGCTGTTCTTTTTCGCTGCTGATATTCTTGTTCTCGAGTGTTTCTGCGGTTGCTTCGGTTTTATTCACGCTATTGCCTCTTTTTTATTATTATTGACGGGCTGTTTTATCGTTAGATCCCGGACCCTGCCCGGCATCACATAATTATATGCTAATCGTTCCCTGAAAGACCGTGGTCGCCGGCCCCGTCATCAGCAGGTCCAGCCCTTCGCCCGGCCATTTGATTTCAAGTTCGCCGCCCGGCAGGCTGACGGTTACCTGCTCGTCGAGCAGGCCGCGTACTCGTCCGACGGCAACGGCCGCGCAGGCGCCGGTGCCACAGGCCAGGGTTTCGCCCGCGCCGCGCTCGTAAACCCGTAAACGGATTCTGCCACGATCGACTACCTGCATAAAGCCCACATTGACCCGCTGCGGGAAACGCTCATGGCTTTCAATGGCTGCGCCCAGACCTTCCACATCGGCGGTATCGACGTCCTCCACCTGCAACACCGCGTGCGGATTGCCCATGGATACTGCACCTATAGCATATTCACGGCCATTCACCATAAGTTTATAGCTTTTTGCCTGTCTTTCCGCCGGGTCATCGGCCACAAACGGCAGCGATGCAGGGTCGAAGTCGGGGATGCCCATATCGACCGTTACCCGCTCACCGTTTTTTCCGTCGGTTTCCACGCACAGCTCGATAAGCCCGCCGGCCGTTTCCACCGGGATAACATGGCTTTCGGTCAGACCCTGCTCACGCACAAAGATGGCAAAACAGCGCGCGCCGTTGCCGCACTGCTCAACCTCGCCGCCATCGGCATTAAAGATACGGTAGCGAAATTCGGCGGCCGGATTTCGCGGCTTTTCCACCAGCAACAGCTGGTCGCAGCCGATGCCGAAATGACGGTCGGCAAGAAAGCGGATCTGCTCCGCCGTCAGGTCTACGGACTGTGAAACGGCATCGATAACGACAAAGTCGTTGCCCAGGCCGTGCATTTTGGTAAACGCGAGATTCATGGGGCGAGCATACCGCGGCGGGGGGCATGGGTGCAACAGCCTGCCGGATGAGTGGTACGCCTAATCGCCAAACAGCGATTCACCGGCAAACAGTTGCTCGATAGTTTCACGCTGGCGCACGACCTGGTGGCGATCACCATCGACCATAATCTCGGCTGCGCGCGGACGTGAATTGTAGTTTGAGCTCATGGTAAAGCCGTAGGCGCCGGCAGAGCGCACCGCCAGCCGGTCGCCCTGCGACAGGGCCAGTTTACGCTCCTTGCCGAGAAAATCGCCGGTCTCGCAGATGGGGCCGACCACGTCATAGACCTTCTCCTCTGCTTTTGAGCCCTGCACCACCGGTTCGATGGCCTGCCAGGCGCCATACAGCGCCGGGCGCATCAGGTCATTCATGGCGGCGTCAACGATGGCGAAGTTTTTCTCTTCATTGCTTTTCAGGTACAGCACTTCGGTCAGCAGAATACCGGCGTTGCCGGCAATCGCCCGACCCGGCTCGACCAGAATCTCGACATCGCGCCCTTCAAGACGCCCCAGCAGGGCTTCCATTTGCTCTTCCGGCAGTGGCGGATGCTCATCCTGATAGCGAATGCCCAGGCCGCCGCCCAGATCCAGGTGTTGCAGTTCAATGCCTTCGGCCGCAAGACGGTCGACCAGCGCCAGCACCCGGTCGAGTGCATCGACAAAGGGCCTGACATCGGTGAGCTGCGAGCCGATATGGCAGTCAATACCGGTGATTTTCAGGTGCGCCGAACCGGCAATGTCCAGGTAGGCGTCCAGGGCATCTTCAATCGCAATACCGAACTTGTTGTCTTTCAGCCCGGTGGAGATATAGGGATGGGTTTTGGCATCGACATCGGGGTTTACCCGCAGTGACACCGGCGCGACCACACCCATGTCGGCGGCAACGGCTGCCAGCTGCACCAGCTCGGCCTGTGACTCGACATTGAAACAGCGGATACCGGCTTCCAGCGCACGGCGCATTTCATCACGGGTTTTACCAACACCGGAAAATACGATCTTGCCGGCTTCGCCGCCGGCCTTCAGTACCCGCTCCAGCTCACCGAGGGAGACAATATCAAAACCCGAGCCCAGCTTTGCCAGTACATTCAGCACCGCCAGGTTGGAATTGGCCTTGACCGCGTAACAGACCAGATGCGGCTGCTCGCCAAGGGCGGCATCAAAGGCTTTCCAGTGGCGCTCCAGGGTGGCGCGTGAATACACATAACAGGGCGTGCCCCATTCATCGATCGCGGCATTTATATCCACATCTTCCGCAAACAGGCGGCCGTTTTTGTAAGTGAAATAATCCATAACTACTCTGTATCGGTTTTTGCAGGCTCTGCGTCGGCTGGCGCCTCACCCCCTGCCCGCTCTGCCTGTGCCGGCTCTTGTGGCAGGTAAAGATCGCCACGCATGCCACAGGCCACCGGGCCGGTTACCAACAGCACGAGCGACAGTAATAAAAGTTTTATGTGATGGTGCAAGCGCAGGGCCACTCCTCATGTTTTAATGTAATATCCACCAGGTGCTTACCCTATAACAAATGCCCGGACAAATCTCACGGCAGCAGAATATTATGTCAGAACTTGAATCCATTATTATTGAAACAAATCCTCAGCCCGACGCGGCGGTTATCTGGCTGCACGGCCTGGGAGCGGACGGCAATGACTTCGTGCCCATTATCGAACAGATGCAGCTACCGGCAAACATGGGCATCCGTTTTGTCTTTCCCAATGCACCGATCCGGCCCATTACCATTAACCAGGGCTATCCCATGCCCGGCTGGTACGATGTCAGCAGCCTGTCGATCGTCGAGCAGGAAGATGAAGCCGGTATCCGTGAATCTTCGGCTATTTTAAAACAACTTTGCCAGGCTGAGGAAAAAAAAGGCATCAGCCCCGAGCGCATCGTCGTCGCCGGCTTTTCCCAGGGCGGCGCCATTGCCCTGCACTGCGGCTGCCGTTATCCGCAGACCCTGGCCGGCATTATGGCACTGTCCACCTATATGCCCCTGCCGGATACGCTTGACGATGAATTCTCCGATGCCGCCAGATACACACCGGTGTTTATGGCGCACGGCCGCCAGGACGATGTCGTCGCCTTCGAGTACGGCCACAAAAGCATGGAGCTGCTCGAAGCCCGCGGCATGCAGGTGGAATGGCATGAATACGATATGGCGCACTCGGTTTGCATGGAGGAAATTATTCATATTCGACAGTGGCTTATGAATATCCTGTAACAGGCTTGCTGCTTTGTCTCTGTATACTCCTGACTTGTCTTAGGACGCTCTGATTAATGGAGTTTTAGCGGAACGAAGTGAAGCCGATATGCCCCTGGATGGACGGTATTAGCGTAACGCAGGAGCAGTTACCAAAAAACTTCAGGCTTCATAACCCGTTGATTAAACAGTGTAATAAGATCCTTCGACGCCACTTCGTTGCATTCAGGATGACAAAATCAACGTAAATCAGCGGTTCCCTTATACCAAAAAAATTCGCCTTTATCCCTGTCTCGGGCTATTATTTAGTACAGGTATAAAAGACGAATCAGCAGGCGCGCTATGGATGATAAAGACTTGAAGCTCAGCATGGACTACTGCCCGGCGGAACCTTTATGGAAACTGGCCCCCACTCGCGATCCCGATGGCGGACCGGTCAGTGATCTGCTGATGATCATCCCCAAACTCAAGACCCGCCCGGAAAAGTACATAAAAGACACGCTGGCCAATATCGAGTTTGCCCTCAAGCAATATGACAACGAGGTGCTATTCGCCAATGTGGATATGAAACTGAACACCCTGTGGGTTTCCTTCAAGGCCATTCCCGGCATTTATGTTGAAATCGTCGCCACCCTCAAGCACAACGTGCCCGAAGCCGTGCTGGTCGGTGATTCACAATCGCGCCTCTACGAAGACTAATTAACCACCCTGCTTATTGCATAGAGAGTTACACCCTATGTCACAACCCGCTATGGACACGGCAGCCTTTGCCGAAATGAAAGAAATGATGGGCGAGAGTTTCCACGATCTTGTCAACCTGAGCATCGATAGCCTGCCCCAGCAACTCGACGCCATTGAAAACGCCATTAAAACCCGCGATGCCGAAACCCTGTTCAGCAGCGCGCATAAATTGAAAAGCAGCTGCGGCACCATCGGCGCCTTCGGCCTTGCCGAAAGGGCCGAAACAGTCGAACTGGTCGGCCGCGCCGGCTCTACCGATGTTGCAGAAGATGATCTGCAGGCCTTGCGTGACGCCATCGACGAGGTGCTTTGCCTGCTTAAGGCCGAGCTTCAGG
>DRLE01000026.1 GCA_011051475.1 Gammaproteobacteria bacterium | reverse complement strand
CTTGAAGTCAAGGCCATCGGCGCGGTTAATTATCAGCTTGAAGACCTGCGTTTGCAGCAGCGTCGCCTTGAGCTGGACGGTGAAGACACGCCGCAGGCGCTGGCGGCAATCGAAGCCGAACGCAAGCAGTTGATTGCGGAATATGATCGGCTGGAGAAAAGGCTGAAAAAGCTTTATGTCGAAATCCAGCGCGATGCGATCAGCGCCAGCGTCAGCGACGGTACGGTTGTTACCATACCGCTGCAGAAAATCATCAAGGCCTGGCAGCCCAACAGTTTCGGCTTTTTCGACAAGGTTGCGTTTTATGGCGGCGCGTTGTGGGAATTCGTCAGTGCCGACCCGCGTGAAGCCAATACCGAGGGCGGCGTGTTCCCGGCCATATTCGGCACGGTGCTGATGGTGCTGCTGATGTCGGTCATGGTAACGCCATTCGGCGTGATTGCGGCCATCTATCTGCGTGAGTATGCGAAACAGGGCTGGTTTACCCGCATTATCCGCATCGCGGTGAATAACCTGGCCGGCGTACCTTCCATTGTTTACGGTATTTTCGGTCTCGGCTTTTTTATCTATTTTCTGGGCGGCTCCATCGACCAGCTGTTTTACCCCGAGGCGCTGCCGTCACCCACTTTCGGTACACCCGGCCTGCTGTGGTCCTCGCTGACCCTGGCCATCCTGACCCTGCCGGTGGTCATCGTTACCACCGAGGAAGGCCTGGCGCGTATTCCACGCAGCCTGCGTGAAGGCAGTGTCGCCCTGGGGGCAACCAAGGCGGAAACCCTGTGGCGCGTCGTGCTGCCCATGGCCAGCCCGGCGATTATGACCGGCCTGATTCTGGCCATCGCCCGTGCCGCCGGTGAGGTGGCGCCGCTGATGCTGGTCGGTGTGGTCAAGCTGGCGCCGACCCTGCCGCTGGACGGCAACTTCCCCTATCTGCATCTTGAACGCAAGTTCATGCACCTGGGCTTTCATATTTACGATGTCGGCTTCCAGAGCCCGAATGTCGAGGCCGCAAGGCCGCTGGTTTACGCCACCGCCTTTTTGCTGGTGCTGGTTATCGTGGTGCTCAACCTCAGCGCCATCCGCATGCGCAACCGTCTGCGGGAAAAATACCGCGCGCTTGATCACTAACCGGCGCAGGTAATACAGAAACAGATTATGAATACAAGTAACGAAGCTATGAGCGAAACAATAAACGAGGATGCCAGGGGGATAAACACTTCTGTTGATCCATCTGTACTGAAGTCGGATACGGCATCGGAAAACAACGAAGTCTGCCTGGAGGTGAATAACCTCAGTCTGTACTACGGTGAGACGCGCGCCCTGAAGGACATTTCCTTCAGGATGAAAAGGAATCGGGTGACGGCATTTATCGGCCCCAGCGGTTGCGGCAAGTCAACCCTGCTGCGCTGTTTCAATCGCATGAACGACCTGATCGATAGCGTACGCGTAGAAGGTGAAATCAATCTTGATGGCAAGAATATCTATGATGCCGATGTTGATATCACCGCGCTGCGCCAGCGCGTCGGCATGGTGTTCCAGAAGCCGAATCCGTTTCCCATGAGCATTTTTGAAAACGTTTCCTACGGCCTGCGCCTGCAGGGCATAACGAAACGCCGAGAGCTTGAGGAAAAAGTGGAGTGGGCGCTGAAAGGCGCGGCCCTTTGGGACGAGGTGAAAGACAGACTGGATGAAAACGCGCTGGGCATGTCCGGTGGTCAGCAGCAGCGCCTGGTGATTGCGCGCGCGATTGCCATCGAACCGGAAATCCTGCTGCTGGATGAGCCGGCATCGGCGCTGGACCCGATATCCACACTGAAAATCGAAGAGCTGATTTACGAACTGAAATCGCGTTACACGATTTTGATCGTTACCCATAACATGCAGCAGGCCGCACGCGTGTCCGATGAGACCGCGTTTATGTATATGGGTGATATGATAGAGTTTGGCGATACCACGACACTGTTCACCAATCCGGCAAAGAAACAGACAGAAGATTATATAACAGGCCGTTACGGATAATTCGTTTGTTAACGAAGGTATTCGGAAATACAGGCATTCAGCAGAGCAGATATCCAGTAACAGGGGGCAAAAGGCAATAGCATGGAAATACAGTCCAAACATATTTCGCAGCAGTTCAACGAGGAAATGGAAAACCTGCGCAACCAGGTCATGAAAATGGGCGGCCTGGTGGAACAGCAGATAAGCAACGCGGTTCTTGCGCTGAAAGAGCTCGACGTGCCAAAGGCCGAGAAGGTCATCAAGAAAGATCATATGGTCAATGCGCTGGAAGTCAGTGTCGACGAGGAATGCGCGCGTATTCTCGCCCGCCGCCAGCCGGCAGCCTCCGACCTGCGCATGGTGGTCGCGGTGATTAAAACCATTACCGATCTTGAGCGCATTGGCGACGAGGCGGAAAAAGTCGCGAAGATGGCCATTCATATCGCCGAGGACGATGGCGTTTTTCACGCACGTTATAACGGCATTCGCCATTTAAGCGATCATGTCAGCAAGATGCTGCATGATGCCCTGGACGCTTTCGCCCGTCTGGACACCGAGACCGCACTGCGGGTGCTGCATGACGATGAAGAGGCCGACAGTGAATACCAGTCACTGATGCGGCAGCTGATTACCCACATGATGGAAGACCCGCGCACCATTTCCGAGGTGCTGGATATTATGTGGGCGGCGCGCGCCCTGGAGCGTATCGGTGATCATTCAAAGAACATCGGTGAGTATGTTATCTACCTGGTCGAGGGCCGGGATATCCGTCACCTGGATACCGACGAGCTTGAGGAGATCGAGAAGGACCTGATGTCCTGATCTTTCCTTATGCAGGCAACGGGCCGCGGTAGCAGGGGCAGACAATGAAACAGGCAACCATTCTGATTGTAGAGGATGACGAGGGCATACAGGATATGCTGCAGTACGCGCTCGACACGCAGGAATACAATCTGCTATCGGCAATGACGGTAAAGCAGGCCTGGGACATTATCGAGAGCAGCGCCGATGGCTCGGGCCCCGACCTGGTCCTGCTCGACTGGATGCTTCCCGACAGCAGCGGCATCGACCTGTTGCACCGTATCCGCAAGTATTACTCCCGGCTGCCGGTTATTATGCTGACGGCGAAGGCCGAGGAGGATGACCGCGTGCTGGGCCTGGACATGGGTGCGGATGATTATATTACCAAGCCGTTTTCCCTGAAGGAGCTGAAGTCGCGCATACAGGCGGTGCTGCGACGCAGCATGCCCGACACCCAGGCCGTGCAGATCGGCGAACTGCATCTGGACCCCGTCAGCCAGCGCGTCAGGGTCGGTGATAAAACACTGGAGCTGCCGCCAACCGAGTTCCGTCTGCTGCACTATTTCATGACGCATGAAGACCGCGTCTTCAGTCGGGCGCAGTTACTCGATCAGGTCTGGGGCCAGCAGGTTTATGTTGAAGAGCGGACCGTTGATGTGCATATCCGTCGCCTGCGCAAGAACCTTGCGCCCTTCGGCCTCGACGGCATGTTGCAGACCGTACACGGTAGTGGTTACCGGTTCTCGCGCATATGAACGCCGCCCTGCGCCAGGAAATAGAAATATTCATTGCCGGCGTGGCGCTGTCGCTGCTGATCGGCTTTTTTACCGGGCATATTGCCGGCTTTCTGATTGCCGGCATGGCGGCCTACATTCTGTG
>DRLE01000025.1 GCA_011051475.1 Gammaproteobacteria bacterium | reverse complement strand
TGAATAACCAATAACCGCATAGGGCCAGGCAGTCGTTACCGTTTTGATATGCTCTACCACACGGGCAAGATCACCCGTTTCCCCGGAATGATAGGCGCGCGGCAGGCGATTGATCTCGCCACTGCAACCGCGAAAATGCATAAACACCGCACGGTAACCGGCGGCCTGCAGGGTGTGCATAATACTGCGCGCATAATGTGAATCGATATTACCTTCAAGGCCATGCAGTACCAGCACGGTTTGTATCGACGCACCCACACGTGTAGAAGGCTCCAGCCAGCAAAGATCAAGAAAGTCACCATCCTCCAGCTCCAGGCGCTCAAAACGCAAGCCCGGCGGTCGCCGGCGTTTGAACAGCACCGGCCACAGGGTTTGCAGGTGCGGCGAACGCAAAAACCAGGCGGGCTTAAACCCTGTTTCAGAGGCGTTGAATTTCAAGATGTAAATCGGGTGGAACGAATGGCATCAACAAGAGCGGCAATGGCATGATCAGAAGAAACCGAGTTTCCCAGCAACAGGTCCAGCAGGATCTGGTCAGGGTAAGTTAATAAGTTTAGCAGTACCTGCTTTTCGTCTTCCGTTAAGGTATCAACCCGATTATCAATAAAATTATTCAGCAACAGATCAAGCTCAAGCATGCCACGACGGCATTGCCACTTAAGGTTGGCAGGATCATTGTTAACATACTCTGGCATTATGTAACTACGCTTGACCACGATAACGGAAAGCCGGGAACGCAAAAGGCGCTTATCCCGGCCTACACACTATTCACTATTCACTATTCACTATTCACTGTCGCTGCAAGCGCAAAGCGCTTACAGCGACCTCGTCACCATCCTGTGCTTGATACGTCCGATAGCCTTCGTCGGATTAAGCCCCTTCGGGCAGACCTGTACGCAGTTCATAATGGTGTGACAGCGAAACAGCTTGAACGGGCCTTCCAGGTCTTCCAGGCGCTGTTCAAAGGCCTGGTCACGGCTGTCCTCGATAAAACGCGAGGCCTGCAGCAGCGCCGCCGGACCGAGAAACTTGTCGGGGTTCCACCAGAATGAGGGACAGGCAGTAGAGCAGCAGGCGCAGAGCACGCACTCATACAGACCGTCAAGCTTTTCCCGCTGCTCGGGCGTCTGCTTCAGCTCAACCTCGGGCATGGGATCATTGACGACCAGATAGGGCTTGACCGCACGATACTGTTTGTAAAACATGTCCATATCGATAATCAAATCACGAATCACCGGCAGCCCCGGCAAGGGCCTGATTTCAACCGGCTGCTTGAGCGAATCCAGCGGCGTAATACAGGCCAGGCCGTTGACCCCGTTGATATTCATGCCATCGGAACCACAAACCCCTTCCCCACAGGAACGCCGGAAACTCAGCGACTCATCCAGCTCATCCTTGATGCGCAACAAAGCCGCCAGCAACATCATCCCCGGCTCGATATTCTCAAGCTCGTATTCCTGCACATAAGGTTTTTTATCAACCTCGGGATTATATCGATAGATTCTGAATTTCATGTCCTGTTCGCGGAATTATCCGCTCCTGCGATGTACGTCATTCGTCATTCGTCATTCGTCATTCGTCGTTCGTCGTTCACTATTCACTATTCACTATTCACTGCGGCGCAACGCGCCGCTAATACACTCTCGGCTTCGGCGGAAAACTCTCTACCGAAATCGGTTTGGTTCGCACCGGTTTATAATCCAGCCCCTGTTCGAATGAGTACAGGCTGTGGCGCATCCACGCCTTGTCATCACGCTCGGGAAAGTCGATGCGCGAATGTGCGCCGCGGCTTTCCTCGCGGGCAAAGGCCGAGTTCACCGTGGCCTGGGCCACCGCTATCAGGTTTTCCAGTTCATAGGCCTCGACCTTTGCCGTATTAAAAGTGGCACTTTGATCATCGATGCGGATATTTTTCACCCGCTGCGCCAACGCCTCGACCTTGTCGACGCCTTCCTTAAGCACGTCTTTATTACGGAACACGCCGCAGTGTTCCTCCATGACCTGCTTGAGTTCACGGCGCAGTTCGGCGACCGACTCGCCATCGGCTTTCGGCCGGTCATAGCGCCGGGCATTCTCCACGACTCGCGCAAGCTCCTCGTCTGAAAGTTTACGGTGATACTTGTTCTCTTTCAGATAAGCAATAATATGGTTGGCTGCGGCGCGCCCGAACACCAGGATATCCAGCAGCGAATTACCGCCGAGACGGTTGCCGCCATGTACGGAAACGCAGGCGCACTCGCCGGCGGCATACAGGCCGGCAACCGGCTCCTCGGGCGTGTCCTTGACCGGCACCACCACCTGGCCGTGCCGGTTGGTGGGTATGCCACCCATGGTGTAATGCGCGGTGGGAAACACCGGTATCGGTTCTTCCACCGGATCGATCCCGAGAAAGGTAATACAGGTCTGGCGAATACCCGGCAGGCGTTTCTGGATCACCGCCTCACCCAGGTGATCCAGCTTGAGCAGAACATAGTCCTTGTTGGGTCCGCAGCCGCGACCCTCGCGGATTTCGATGGCAATGGCGCGGCTGACCACGTCGCGACTGGCCAGGTCCTTGGCCTTGGGCGCGTAGCGCTCCATCAGGCGCTCACCCTCGCCATTGACCAGGTATCCGCCCTCGCCGCGCGCGCCCTCGGTAATCAGCATGCCGCGCCCGGCTATACCGGTGGGGTGAAACTGGAAGAATTCCATGTCCTGCAGCGGAATGCCGGCGCGCATGGCCATGCCCATGCCGTCACCGGTATTGATCAGGGCGTTGGTGGTGGTTTTGAACAGCTGACCGGCGCCGCCGGTGGCGATCAGGGTGGTCTTGGCCTCGATGACCACGATCTGACCATCGTGAATATTGAACACCACGGCGCCGAGTACATGGCCTTCATCGTCGCGCAGCAGGTCAACGGCAAAATACTCATCGAAAAAATGCGTGCGTGCGCGAATGTTCTGCTGGTACAGGCTGTGCAGAATGGCATGGCCGGTACGGTCGGCCGCGGCGCAGGTGCGCGCCGCCTGATCGCCGCCGAAGTTCTGGCTCTGCCCGCCAAAGGCGCGCTGGTAGATCTTGCCATTGTCCAGGCGGGAGAACGGCACGCCGAAATGCTCCAGTTCATAGACGGCCTTGGGCGCGGCGCGACACATGTATTCAATGGCGTCCTGGTCGCCCAGATAGTCGCTGCCCTTGACGGTATCGAACATGTGCCAGTGCCAGTTATCCGGCAGCACATTGGCCAGCGCTGCGTTCATGCCGCCCTGGGCGGCAACGGTATGCGAGCGTGTGGGGAACACCTTGGAAACCACGGCGACATTGAGGTCGGCCTCCGCCAGCTTCAGCGCGGCGCGCAGGCCGCCCCCGCCGGCGCCGATAATCAGGGTATCGAACTGGCGTCTTTCCACGGTCTGTCCGGTCGTTGTATTCATAAGGCAAGTAACAGCAGGCGGAAGGTCCATAAACCACTGCCGATCAGAATACCCAGCAGCAGGCCGAGTACGAAGATTCGCAGCATAATATTGTGCACATAGTCGAGCACCACATCGCGCATACCGATCCAGGCATGAAACAGCAGGGCAATCACGAAAATGCCGACCAGGGTGGTATGCAGGGGCTGGTAGATCCAGCCATGCCATGCCGCATAGTCATGGCTGTCTGCGGTAAGCAGGCTGTACAGGCAGTACAGAATAAACAGCGCAATATAAACCGCGCTGACGCGCTGGATCACCCAGGGGCGTAGCCCTTCGAGTACATACACGCTCACAGCAACAGCCCCCCGATAATGGCCAGCATAGCCAGCCCTTCGGCCAGCCAGACCAGCCAGGCGCCGGTACGGGCGGCATGTTTTTCAATACCGATTTCGGCGTCGATAAGAAGAAAGCGGATGCCGGCAAAAAAATGGTGCAGCAGCGCCCACAGCACAAGCAACTGCACTAACAGCATGAGCGGGGTATCGAGCCGTGCCTGCACGGCCTGGAAGGACTCGGCAGAAGCCAGGGAAAGATCGAACAGATAGACCGCATAGGGAATAAAAAGAAACAGCAGCACACCGGAAACGCGGTGCGCGAAAGAAACCATGCCGGTGACCGGCAGACGGATTTTCAGCAGATTAAGATAAACCGGACGCTTATCAGTCATCTGCCAGCTTCCTGTCTATGAATCTGCTTCCAGCCATTCTCACTTGTTTGCCTTATGCCCTGGTCCCGTTCCTGTTATGAATGTCTCCGCTGGCACAAGTTCCCTGCCAAGGGAACATGCCTGTCGACAGCAATATCATACAGCAGGAATAGTACAACCCCCTGCCCTCTGACACAATAGCCCTTTACCCCGGTTGGATGCAAACCGTGAATACTGGACGATGAACGCTGGCCATGGCCGGTCATGGCCCGACGCTAACCCCCATAGCAGCTTCGCCCTGCTGAAAAACAATGACTGACAGAAAAGAAAACGGTTTAATTCCACAAAAAAAACACCATAGATAAGCCATTGAAACTTGGTATGATTCAATACTTCAGATATA
>DRLE01000024.1 GCA_011051475.1 Gammaproteobacteria bacterium | reverse complement strand
GGGCTCGCTGTCGCTCGTGAAAAATTGCTCCGGGCAATTTTTTCGAACCCTGACTCGGGTTCTCACCCTTCCTCTCTGCCATAAAAAAAAGCCCCTTTCGGGGTTATCGTTATGTATGGCAGAGATGGTTGGGTTGGAAGGGATTATCGGGCACATCCCTGTGCCCGACCCTGCGGGCTCGCTGTCGCTCGTGAAAAATTGTTCCTGACAATTTTTTCGAACCACTCGGGTTCTCACCCTTCCTCTCTGCCATAAAAAAAGCCCCTTTCGGGGCTTTGTTTTATGGCAGAGAGGAAGGGATTCGAACCCTCGATACCTTTCGGTATACACACTTTCCAGGCGTGCTCCTTCAACCACTCGGACACCTCTCTAAAACTCTTTTTTATATCACAGCTGTCTATAAATCCGTCTATAGCGTTCAGCCGGGTCGCGTATTCTATTCTGCGTTGAACAATTTCTCCAGTATTTCTTTTGCTCCGCGCGATAATAAGTCATCGGCCAGCTCGGTTCCCAGCTTTTCGGCGTCACTGCGGTGACCGCTGATATTGCCTTCGACGATTTTGCTGCCGTCGGGTTCCCCGACCAGGCCCTGCAGGTGCAGGGTGTCGCCGTCGAGCATGGCGTAGCTGGCAATCGGCACCTGGCAACCGCCCTGCAGCTGGCGGTTGAGGGCGCGTTCGGCGGTGACCCGGTCGGCGGTGTCCTGGTGGTGCAGGGCGCTGATCAGTTCCAGTACCTCGGTATCGCCTTCGCGTGCCTCCAGGCCGACGGCGCCCTGGCCGACGGCGGGCAGGATCCAGGAGGAGGAGACGCGCTGCTGAATGCGATCAGCCATTTCCAGGCGGATCAGGCCGGCGCAGGCGAGGATAATGGCGTCGTAGTCGCCATTATCCAGCTTGGCCAGGCGCGAATTCACATTGCCGCGTAAATCTTTGATTTTTAAATCCGGGCGCTTGCTCAGCAGCTGGCTTTTGCGGCGCAGGCTGCAGGTGCCGACGGTGGCGCCGATGGGCAGGCCCTGGATATTATCGATCTTGTTGGAAACAAAGGCATCACAGGGTTCTTCGCGCTCAAGAATGGTCGCCAGGAACAGTCCCTCGGGGAATTCCATGGGTACGTCCTTGATGGAATGTGCAGCAATATCGGCGCGGCCGTCGAGCAGGGCGTTTTCCAGCTCCTTGACAAACAGGCCCTTGCCGCCGATCTTGGCCAGCGGGGTGTCCAGGATCTTGTCGCCTTTGGTGGTAAAGGTGACCAGCTCAACGTCCAGCCCGGGATGGGCCCTGATCAGCTCGGCTTTGACGTGTTCCGCCTGCCAGAGCGCCAGCGGGCTTTTCCGGGTTGCGATTTTCAGACTTGATTTCATTGGAATAGGGTGTGAAATAATTTGCGCGCATTATACGGTATAAGTGATCGTTCGTCTTTGGTCTGTGGTCATTTGTCTCTTGTTGGTTTAATGAAGGACGAAAAACGAACGACGAATGACGGATTTTTAAGGTATAATTCGCCTCTTATGGTGACCTGTTCCGGTCCCCTCGCGACGATAAGCTGTAAACCCCGCCAGGTCCGGAAGGAAGCAACGGTAGCAGTGATCTCGGGCGCCGGGGTGTGGCTGGGGCGGGTTACCACCCGATTTTTTCTGTGAATAGCCGATGCCGGCCCGACCCGGCCGGTTCCGGCTGTTCTTCCACGGTTAATGGTCCGGCATGAGTTATCAGGTTCTGGCGCGAAAGTGGCGTCCGCAGAATTTCCAGCAACTGGTCGGTCAGGAGCACGTACAGCGCGCCCTGGTCAATGCCCTCAATGATGACCGCCTGCACCATGCCTATCTGTTTACCGGCACCCGCGGCGTGGGCAAGACCACCATCGCCCGCATTTTTTCCAAGTCGCTGAACTGCGAAACCGGTATTACCGCCACCCCCTGCGGTGAATGCGCTACCTGCCGGGAGATTGCCGAAGGCCGTTATGTTGACCTGATCGAAGTGGATGCGGCCTCGCGCACCGGCGTGGACGATACCCGTGAGCTGCTGGAAAATGTGCAGTACGCACCCACCCGCGGCCGCTACAAGGTGTATCTGATCGACGAGGTGCACATGTTCTCCAAAAGCAGCTTCAATGCGCTGCTGAAAACCCTGGAAGAGCCACCGCCGCACGTCAAGTTCCTGCTCGCCACCACCGATCCGCAGAAGCTGCCGGTCACCATTCTTTCGCGTTGCCTGCAATTCAATCTCAAACGCCTGCCGGTGAGCCTGATTATCAGCCACCTGCAGTATATTCTTGGCGAAGAAAAGGTCGACTATAACGTCACCGCGCTGCAGCTGATCGCCGAGGCCGCCGACGGCAGTATGCGCGATGCGCTCAGCCTGCTGGACCAGGCGCTGGCCTTTGGCGGTGGCAGCGTGCAGGAGCAGGAAGTGCGCGATATGCTTGGCAGCGTTTCCCGTGACAAGGTGTTGCGTCTGCTCAACGCCATTATTGCCCGCGATGCATCGCAGACCCTGAAAGTGGTTGCCGAGCTGGCCGAGTTTTCCCCGGATTTTGAAAATGTGCTGGCCGAGCTGATCAGCCTGCTGCATCACATGAGCCTGGCGAAAACCGTACCCGAAGCGCTGGATGAATACGTCAGCGCGCGCGAACAACTGCTTGAACTGAGCGAGCAGGTCAGTGCCGAAGACCTGCAGCTGTTCTATCAGATTGCCCTGATTGGCCGGCGTGATCTGCCACTGGCGCCGGATATGCGCAACGGTTTTGAAATGATTATGCTGCGCATGCTGGCGTTTCGTCCGGCTGCCGTGGACGCAGCGGCTATTCAGTATGGTTCGCAACAGGCGGTGTCGAGCACGTCGCAGGTGAGTGAGCAAGTACCACCTGCAGCGCCGTCATCTTCCTCGAGGTCTTCTCCAGCGCAAGCCGCGCCACAATCGTCGGTATCACAGAGTGCTGCGGCACAGCCAGTACCTGCGGCGGTGGCATCTGAGCCTCAGGTGACGCCTGCTGCGACACCTTCCGTGCAGCCGGCTGCCTCCGGCGACTGGCGTGAAATCGTCAATGCACTGGGGCTGGGCGGTCTGGTCAAGCAGCTGGCGATCAACTGCACCATGAAGCAGCGTGATGGTTGCAATATCGTGCTGCAGATCGCCCAGGGGCACAGTAACCTGATCAATGCCAAGGCCAAGCAGCGCCTGCAGCAGGCGCTGGGGGAATATTTTAATATCGATGCACAGCTGCAGATTGAGGTAACCGGGCAGACGGCAGCGGAATCCCCGGCGCAGACCATTCAGCGTGAAACCCGCCAGCGCCAGCAACAGGCCGAGCAGGCCATTACGGAAGACAGTTTTGCCCAGGCGCTGAAAGAGAATTTTAATGCCGAGCTGGTGCCGGGATCGGTAAAACCAGTGAATAGTGATTAATGTATAGTGAATAGTTATACGTCATTGCGAGCATAGCGAAGCAATCTGGTTGAGTTGACAGCGGCACGGGATTGCTTCGCTATGCTCGCAATGACAGGATTTAAGAGAGGTCGATTATGATAAAAGGTGGAATGGGCAATATGCTCAAACAGGCGCAGAAGATGCAGGAAGACATGCAGAAAGCGCAGCAGGAAATTGCCAATATGGAAGTCGAGGGTACTGCCGGTGGCGGTATGGTCACCGTGGTGATGAACGGTCGCCATGAACTGCTGCGGGTCAATCTTGACGACAGCCTGATGGGTGATGACAAGGAAATGATCGAAGATCTGCTGGCCGCGGCGGTCAATGACGCGGTGCGCAAGATCGAGCAGACATCCTCAGAAAAAATGTCCGGCCTGACCGCCGGCCTGAATCTTCCCGGTGGCATGAAACTGCCGTTTTGATTCAGTCATACAGATTTGTATATAGTCCGCAAATGAACGCAAATAAACGCAAATGTTTTTACTTCAGACTGGCTTTAGCTGTCGTAGGCCGGCATAAGGCTTTGCCGTTGCCGGCAGGTGATAATGCCTGCTACGCTAGCGCTTAAGCAGGCCTACGGAACAAGCGTGTAATAAAACTTTATTCGCGTTTATTTGCGTCCATTTGCGGCAAAAAAACACTCACCATGTCCCCACTTCTCCAACAGTTAATCGACGCCCTCAAATGCCTGCCCGGCGTCGGTCCGAAAACGGCGCAGCGCATGGCCTTTTACCTGCTTGAGCGTGACCGCGAGGGCGCGAAAACCCTGTCGGCCGCGCTTACCGAGGCGGTGGAAAAGATCGGCCATTGTTCCATGTGCCGCACCCTGAGCGAGAACGCGCTGTGTGATATCTGCCAGAGCGGTTCGCGTGACAATACCACTCTGTGCGTGATCGAAACGCCGGCCGATATTTTCGCCATCGAACAGACGGCGGAATTTCGCGGTCGGTATTTCGTGTTGATGGGACACTTGTCACCGCTGGATGGTATCGGCCCTGCCGAGCTGGGCCTGGAGCTGCTGGAGCAGCGGCTGGGTAGCGGCGAAATAAAGGAACTGATTCTGGCAACCAATCCGACCGTTGAAGGCGAGGCCACGGCGCACTATATTTCCGAAATGGCCGCCCGACACAATGTGATGACGACACGCATTGCCCACGGCGTACCCCTGGGCGGGGAGCTGGAGTATATCGACGCCGGCACCCTGGCACATGCTTTCAGCGGCCGCCAGCGCTTCGACCAGTAGTACCGGTGCGTCCGTTCCCCGGACAGTAGACGCCGTCTGGAATATGCGGTAACTTATTGACCAGTATCAAAATCTTTTTTTCATACCTGTGTTTAAATAACGCGCATTAAGGTACCGGGAGAGGTGCAAGTATGAGTGATTGTCTGTTCTGCAAGATTCGGGATGGCGAAATCCCGGCAGAGATAGTGTATGAAAATGATACGGTGCTGGCCTTTCGTGACGTCAATCCACACGCGCCGACCCATATCCTGATTATTCCCCGCAAGCATATTGCAACAGTCAATGATATTGATGTTGAAGATGGGCCTGTGATGGGTGAGCTCTTTATCGCGGCCAAGGCTATTGCCGCGCAGGAGGGTTTGAGTGAAGATGGTTACCGCATGGTGGTGAACTGCAACGAAGGGGCGGGGCAGACCGTGTTTCATATTCACATGCATCTGCTCGGCGGACGCGCCATGCGCTGGCCACCAGGTTAAACAACCGGACGAATTCTATGAGAAAGCTTCTTTTTTTCTGCTGCCTGCTGTTCAGTATGGCTGTTTCAGCGGCGCCGCATGGTGATCGGCTCTATGCCAGTCACTGCTCGGCCTGTCACGGTGTCGATGGTACCGGCGGGGTAGGTGTGCCACTGGCACTGCCGTCGTTCCTGAATAACGTGCCCGATGAATACCTGAAGAAAACCATTCGCCATGGTCGTCCGGGAAGGATTATGCCGTCATTCGATACTCTCAGTGACGCGCAGCTGGCTGCTATTGTGAAATATATCCGCAGCTGGTCCGACAGGCCTGCGCCTAAGGAAAACACGGCCCGTATCGAGGGTGATAAAGAACATGGCAAGGCGTTGTTTGCAGAGCGCTGTGTACAGTGCCACGGACAGGATGGCAGAGGCGGCAAGGGTACCGGTGTTACCTTTTCACGCAAGCGCGACCTGCCGATTATTGCGCCGGCACTTAACAACGCCGGTTTTCTCCAGGCCGCTACGGACAGCATGATACACAGCACCATCAGCAATGGCCGCGAGGGTACGCCGATGGTGTCCATGCTCAAGGCCGGTTTGAGTAAAAAAGATATCAACGACATTGTTGCCTATATCCGCAGCTTTGAGGAATCCGCGGCCAAATTGCAGCAGAGTCTGGAAGCCAGTGGTGAGGAGCCACCGACCATTGTTGCTGATTCGCCCTATAGCCTTGAAGAGACTATCGAAAACCTGAAGCAGGCTATTACCGATCAGAACTTTACATTGATACGCACCGACTATCTTGAGCATGGCCTGGTCGAGCCGGGCAAGGAAAACAGGAAACAGGTGATACTGCATTTCTGTAACTTCGGTTTCCTCTTCGAGGCGCTGGCCATAGACCCGCGTGTGGGTATGTTCCTGCCGTGCCGGGTAACGGTTATCGAAAAAGACGGCAAGGTGCAGCTGAGCACGATCAATCCCAAACGGCTGAGCAAGCTGTTTAACAACCACGAGCTGGATGAGGCCTGTGAGGAAATGTACGAGGTATACAGTACCCTGCTGGAGGATGCGACCTTATGATAAACAGGAGAATGAATGCCTTGCGCGACAGCCTGTACACGCTGCTACTGGCGACGATGTTACTGTTCAGTCGTCCATTGCTGGCCAGTGACCTGCTGATGGTGCGAACCACCCAGGGCTTTCCCGAAGCCATGCTGGCTCTGCAAAACTCCATCCGCGAGCATGGTTACAATATTACCCGTGTGCAACGTATCGATGTCGGCCTGACCGGCATGGGTTACAAGACCGACAAGTACCGCGTGGTGTTTGTCGGCAAGCCGAAGGAAATCCAGTACCTGGTCAACAAGTACCCGGTACTGGCGGCCTATATGCCACCGAAAATATCCATCTTTGCCGAGAACGGTGAAACCGTACTGGTAACGGCCAATCCGCTGGTTTACGCAGAAATGATTGATGATGACAAGGACAAGATTCTTTTCCGCCGCTGGGAAAGTGATGTTTATTCGGTGTTCGATGATATCCGCGAGGCGGAAGATAAATAAGTTGTCAGTTGGCAGTCGTCAGTTTGCAGTAAAAACTTGACAATATAACGCCGCCATTTTTTAGATTATGCCAACTGCCAACTGCCAACTGCCAACTTTATCTTATTCGCCTTCTTTTACCCTGTTCTGCATTGCGGCCAGGTATTCATCCATTTCATCCTGGTTCCTGAACACGTTCATGCCGTCCAGCGCCTTGATGATTTCAAAGACTTTCTTGATCTGCGGTTGCAGGTTGACCAGAAGGAATTTTCCGCCGTTATTGTCCATGATTTTTTTGGCCTTGAAGATTACGCGCAGGCCGGCTGAGCTGAGAAAATCCAGATCTTTGAAATCAAGCACGGTCAGCTCGGTGCTGTCATTGATCTCCTTGTCCACTGTCTGCTGAAGCTGGCTCGCGGTATTGCTGTCCAGGCTGCCGGCAATGGCAATGCGTTTGCCCACGCTTCCTTCAGGTGTCACCACGATTTCTAAAGACATAATTGCTCCGCTCAGGTTCTTTGTTTTGCTTGAGTATAGTATTTTATCAGCGTAAAAATATTTCTGTCGTCGATTCTTTTGTATTCCTGCTCGTCTGTCAATGATTTGATCAGGTGGATACCCATACCGCCGTGTTCATGCCGGTTGTTTTCCATGCAGTTGATGCAGTCCTGTAACGGGTTAAAGGCAATGCCTTCGTCAATAAAACGAACGGTCAGCCGTTGTTCACTGTGAGTCAGCTCAATGGTGACCGGATGCTCATCCTGGGTATCATAGGCGTAACTGACGATATTGGTGAAGGCTTCTTCCATGGCCAGGCGAAGATCGTGGTGTGTTTCTTCATCCAGCCCATGCGCGTGTGCGAACTGCTGCAGAAAGCCGGCCAGGGTTTCACTGGCCTGGCGGCTGTTGCTGACGATCAGTTGCTGGCGGGTTTCGTCGCGGCGCATATACTATGACGGTTTTACTGTTTCGTTGTCTTTGCGGCGGATAATCAGCAGGGTGATATCGTCGAACTGCTCGCGGCTGCCGGCAAAATTACTGACATCGCTGATTATCCGGTTGCCGGTCTGGGCGGCGTCCACGGATCTGCAATTGTCGAGCAGCGCCAGCAGTCGCTCTTCGCCATATTGCTCATCCAGGCTGTTATGTGCTTCGGTAATACCGTCGGTATACATAATGCACATACTGTCTCCGGTTAGCTTAAATGAAACATCAGGGTAATCGATGTTTTCCATCAGGCCAAGTGCGGTGGCACCGTTGACCGGCTGCTCGCGTGCGCCATCCGTGTTCTGCAGTATCGGGTCCATATGGCCGGCGTTTGCCATCAGTATTTCGCCACTTTCAAGATCATAGCGGCCGCACAGGGCGGTAACGAACATGCAGGCATCGTTGTCCTGCGAGAGAATGTCATTCATCATGCCCAGGGTTTCGCCGGGCAGAAGCCTTTCCTTGAGCGCACGCGTGTACAGGGTAACGGCCTTGGCCATAAACAGGGCGGCTGGCACGCCCTTGTCGGAAACATCGCCGATTATAAAGTGCAGGTGTCTGTCATCCTGGTGATAATAATACAGGTCGCCGCCAACGGAGCGGGCAGGGCGCAGCAGAGCAAACAGCTGGTAGCTTTTCTCATCGATACTGGCATTGCCGCCGCCGGGAATCATCGACATCTGGATATCGTGCGCAATCCGTATTTCGCTTTCCAGCTTCTGCTGCCTGGCAGTGGTTTCCTGCAGGTCGGCGATGTACTGCTTCAGCGCCTCACGCATGGTATTGAAGTCATTGCTCAGGGAGCCGATTTCATCCATGCGCGGAGGTGCCGGCAGTTTGCCCTCAAGATTGCCGGCGCCGATATCGCGGGTAGCGCTGGCCAGTTCTGCCAGCGGGCGGGTCTGCCTGCGTGTAATCATGATGACCACCAGGAACAGTACGGCCAGGCCGGCGATAGCGATGGCGGCGATCTTGACAGTGAGCATCCGGATTTTTGCTATCAGCATCTGCTGGGGTATCACGATAATGATTTTCCAGTGACTGCTGTTATTGCTGTTACTGAGCGTTTTTATGGCTACCCAGCACTGGCCGCCAGCCAGTTTGCAGGCTGTGGAGAAATACTCGGCGCTCGCTGAGGTCTTGCTATGGAGGTAGCGTTCCCAGTTTTCGTTGCTGATGCCGGTCCTGTTCAACGGCTTCATGTGCAGGGTTTTGTCCGGGTGGGCAATAATGGTGTCATTACCGGAAACAATCATGCCGTAACCGGTCTGACCGATCTGTGAGTGCTGGATAATCTCATCCAGCCAGCTCAGACGGATATCCGCTGTGGCCACGCCGGCAAAGGTCCTGCCGTCATCGAGGGTAATCGGCGTGGAATAGGTCACCATATGGACATTGCCGCCACCTTCGTCCATATAGGGCTCCGACCACAGCGCATGGCCGGCCCTGCGGGTGTCCTGGTACCAGGGCTTGCTCCGGTAGTCATAGTCCGGGCTTGCCAGATCGGCATAGGCCAGCCCGGCGCTTTCACGGTGCCTGTTCGCGGTGTCATTGTTCGTCTTGTAGTAATAAGGTGCGAAACCGTTCTGGCTCGTTGCCTGTGGCAGTACGCCGGGTTCGAGGGCTACGGTCATGCCGAAAATCTGTTCGTTGTGCGTCACAAAGGCCTGCAGCATCTGCATTATGTGTTGCTGGCTGATATCCGGCGTGGCCACAACCGCAGCCAGGGAGTCCGCGCTGGTGGCCACGCTGTGCAGGACAGTTTCGACTTTCTGTACACTGGAGAATGCTGTTTCCCGGGCCAGTTGCTCCACGTAGCTCTCCAGCAGCTTGCGCGAGAGAATATAATTGCTGCTCAGGACGATGAGGAAAATAATCGCGCCGGATAAAACAATCCACAGGCTGAGGCGAGAAGCAAGGCTCTGTTTTTTTGGTGTGCTGTCCACGAAAAGGCTAAGGTCCTGAAATTATTAAGACATGTTTGCCGGGTTTGCTTCAACAATAGCATAAGCCGCGCAAAACACAGCCTGCCTGTCATCGGCAAGCGGCTATTAAGGTTAGCAAGTATTTGCCAACAAGTGTTGCAAAAACAACGGCTTCAACGTATGATTCGCCCTCCTCAGGCGCATAGCTCAGTTGGTTAGAGCGCTACCTTGACATGGTAGAGGTCGGCAGTTCGAATCTGCCTGTGCCTACCAATTTATAAGTCGGCAGTCGGTAGTTGGCAGTTGAAAGTAAAAGCTTTTTGACTGCCAACTGACTACTGCCGACTGACAACTTATAAAGCAAGCGGCCTTTAGTAGTGGTCGCCACTGGAGACAATATGCCTGCAAACGCCCCTGTAATCACCCTCCCTGACGGTTCCAAACGCGAATTCGACCACCCCGTAACGGTGATGGACGTGGCCGCCGATATCGGCCCCGGTCTTGCAAAGGCCACCCTGGCCGGCAAGGTCAATGGCGAGCTGGTGGACGCTTCCCGAGTGATCGATGATGATGCCGAGCTGGCGATTGTCACCTCGCGGGATGAGGAAGCGCTGGAACTGATGCGCCACGATGCCGCCCATATTATGGCGCAGGCGGTGCAGGAGCTGTATCCCGGTACCCAGGTCACCATCGGCCCGGCCATCGAAAACGGCTTTTACTACGATTTTGCCCGCGACAAGCCCTTTACCGATGATGATCTGAAGAAAATCGAGCAGCGCATGCACGAGATCGTCAAGCGTGACCTGCCCATTGTGCGCGAGGTCATGGACCGCGACGAGGCGATTAAAACCTTCAGCGAGCTGGGCGAGGAATACAAGGTCGAGATTATCAGGGACATTATCCCCGAGGGCGAGGAAGTCTCCATCTACCGCCAGGGTGACTGGTTCGATGTCTGTCGCGGTCCGCACATGCCCTCAACCGGCAAGCTGGGCAAGGGTTTCCGCCTGATGAAGGTGGCCGGCGCCTACTGGCGTGGCGATTCCAACAATGAAATGCTGACTCGCATCTACGGCACCGCCTGGCCGGACAAGAAGCAGCTCAATGCCTATCTGCACCGCCTGGAAGAGGCCGAAAAGCGTGACCACCGCAAGCTGGGCAAGCAGCTGGATTTCTTCCATATGCAGGAAGAGGCGCCCGGCATGGTGTTCTGGCACGACAAGGGCTGGTCGATCTATCTCACCGTGCAGAACTATATCCGCGACAAGCTGCGTCAGCACGGCTACCAGGAAATCCACACCCCGCAGATCGTCGACCGCACGCTGTGGGAGAAATCCGGTCACTGGGACAAGTTCGGCGACATGATGTTTACCACGCACTCGGAAAACCGCGACTATGCGGTCAAGCCGATGAACTGTCCCTGTCATATCCAGGTGTTCAACCAGGGCCTGAAGAGCTACCGCGACCTGCCGCTGCGCCTGGCCGAGTTCGGCTCCTGTCATCGCAACGAGCCTTCCGGCACCCTGCACGGCCTGATGCGGGTGCGTAATTTCGTGCAGGATGATGCCCATATCTTCTGCACCGAGGACCAGCTGCAGGACGAGGTCTCGGCCTTTATCGACCTGGTTTACGAGGTTTATTCCGATTTCGGCTTTACCGATGTCAAGGTGGCGCTGTCAACCCGCCCGGAACAGCGTGTCGGCGACGATGCCGCCTGGGACAAGGCGGAGAAGGCACTGGAAGTGGCGCTGGACAACAAGGGACTGGACTGGAAGCTGCAGCCGGGTGAAGGCGCCTTCTACGGCCCGAAGATCGAGTTCGTGCTGCGCGACTGTATCGGCCGTGAATGGCAGTGTGGCACCATGCAGGTGGATTTCTCCATGCCCGGGCGTCTCGACGCGCAGTATATTGCCGCCGATGACAGCAAGCACGTGCCGGTCATGCTGCACCGCGCCATTCTGGGTTCGGTGGAGCGATTTGTCGGTATCCTGATCGAGGAACACGAGGCCAAATTCCCGCTCTGGCTGGCGCCGGTACAGGCCGTGGTGCTCAATATTACCGACAAACAGGCCGAATATGCCGAAAAAGTGCAAAAAAGGCTGGTTTCGCAGGGATTTAAGGTCGAATTGGACTTGAGAAATGAGAAGGTTGGCTATAAAATTCGCGAGCACATTTTACAACGGGTTCCCTACATGCTGGTTGTCGGCGATCGGGAGCTCGAAACGAATACAGTGGCCGTACGCACGCGAGGCGGTGAGGACCTGGGAAGCATGTCATTGGACGAGCTGACCGAACGGTTCTCAGCCGAGATCGCGCGCCGCGGTCATGCTGTTTTGGAGGAATAAAACTATCGCTGCACCAAAGAAGACGCGCGTAAATAGCGACATCACTTATCCTGAAGTCCGGGTGATTGACCATGAAGGTGAACAACTGGGCATCATGACGAGCGAGGAGGCGCTGGAAAAAGCGGCAAGCGTCGGTCTGGATCTGGTAGAAGTTTCTCCCAACGCCGAGCCCCCGGTCTGCCGGATCATGGATTTCGGCAAGTACAAGTTCGAAAACAGCAAGAAAAAACAGGGTGCGAAGAAAAAACAGCGTCGCACCCAGGTCAAGGAAATCAAGTTCCGCCCGCGTACCGAGGTCGGTGACTACAAGGTCAAGCTGAGCAAGCTGAAGAAATTCCTTGAAAACGGTGACAAGACCAAGGTCACCATGCGCTTTCGCGGACGCGAATTCGCGCATCAGGAACTGGGCATGGAATTACTCCAGCGCGTGGTAAAGGATCTCGAAGAGATCGCCACCGTGGAACAGATGCCCAATATGGAAGGTCGCCAGATGGTTATGGTACTGGGACCGAAAAAAACCAAGTAACGGTCATAAGACCGTAGGCCGGCATAAGCGACAGCGTTGCCGGCACGAGCCACAAATGCTCAAAATGCCTGCAACGTAGCTTATGCAGGCCTACGTAAACAGATTAGTTTAAGAGTTGGAGAAGGCACATGCCTAAGATGAAAACAAACCGCGGAGCTGCAAAGCGTTTTCGCAAGAACGGTTCCGGCGGATTCAAACGTGGTCAGTCACATCGTCGTCATATTCTGACCAAGAAGAGCACCAAGCGTAAACGTCACCTGCGTGATGATGCCCAGGTGCATGAGAACGACAAGAAGATGCTGATTCGTATGCTGCCTTACGTATAAACGTACGGACGCAATAGACAGTTATTCAATAGAACAGAAACCAGAGTAAAGAACAATGCCAAGAGTAAAAAGAGGCGTACAGGCCAGAGCCAGACATAAAAAAGTACTGGCCAAAGCAAAAGGTTATTACGGTGCACGCAGCCGCGTCTATCGTGTTGCGCATCAGGCGGTCATCAAGGCCGGCCAGTATGCCTACCGCGACCGTCGTGTGAAGAAACGCACCTTCCGTGCCTTATGGATCGTACGCATCAATGCGGCCGCCCGTGAGTGCGGCATGTCCTACAGCCGTCTGATCAACGGCCTGTCAAAAGCCGACATCGCTATCGACCGCAAGGTACTGGCTGACCTGGCTGTGCACGATATGGCTGCCTTTACAAAGATCGCTGATAAAGCCAAAGAAGCACTCGCTGCCTGAGCAGCACAAGTGCCTGACAGGGCCCGGCCCTGAACAATCTGGCTTGTCAGTACAAAAGGGGGAGTGCGCTTCCCCTTTTTTTATGTGAAACAGAAAAAATAATTCACCACAGAGGACACGGAGGTCACAGAGAAGTTTTTGTTAAACCGTAACATACATAAACTCTGTGTCCTCCGTGTCCTCTGTGGTGAAAAAAGTTTGTAATTATTCACTCGGGAGTTAGGCGTGGATCTAAACAAGTTAAGCGAAGACGCATTGGCCAGAATCAATGCGGCCGACAGTCTGGAAGCGCTGGACCAGATTCGGGTTGATTACCTGGGCAAGAAGGGTGAGCTGACCTCGCTGCTGAAAACCCTGGGCAAGCTGCCGGCCGAGGAGCGCAAGGCCGCCGGGCAGGACATTAACAATGCCAAGCGTGAACTGCAGCAGGCGCTGGAAGCGCGCAAGGGCGCGCTGGAAGCCGAGAAGCTCAATGCCCGCCTGGCCAGTGAAAAGGTCGACGTGACCCTGCCGGGCCGTGGCCAGCAGGCCGGTGGTCTGCACCCGGTTACCCGCACCATGGCGCGCATCGAAAGCCTGTTCTCACGCCTGGGCTTTACGGTCGAGCAGGGCCCGGAAATCGAGGATGATTTTCATAACTTCGAGGCGCTGAACATTCCTTCGCACCATCCGGCGCGTGCCATGCACGATACCTTTTATTTCGACAGCAATACCCTGCTGCGTACCCATACCTCGCCGGTGCAGGTGCGCCATATGGAAAAAAATCAGCCGCCGCTGCGCATTATCGCGCCGGGCCGTGTTTACCGCTGTGATTCTGACCTGACCCACACGCCCATGTTTCACCAGGTCGAAGGCCTGCTGGTTGACGAGAATGTCAGTTTTGCCG
>DRLE01000023.1 GCA_011051475.1 Gammaproteobacteria bacterium | reverse complement strand
GCGCTGTCAGATGCACTGTCCGGCACTGCCTGCGTATTATCGCTGCGCGCGGCTTTTTGCTTGTCATCCGCGGCTTTTTTCAGGGCATCCAGCAATAAGCTCATAATCGTTACCTGCTATGCCCTGTTAATCGGTGGTTTCGTCTTTGGAAGCTTTGTCCGCGGAAAGTTTTTTCTGCGTTTGCCTGCCAAGATCTTCCAGCAGGTATTTTTTGTATTCTGCAAGATCGCCATTCAGGCTGGCGTTTTCCATAACGACCGGACGGATAAAGATAACCAGTTCGGACTTGATGTATTCTTCCTCGGTGTAAGAAAACAGGCTGCCCAGCAGGGGAATACTGGAAAGTATGGGCACGCCACGATTGTCTTTCTTGATCTGGTCCTGCATCAGGCCGCCGATAACCGCGGTTTCCCGGTTATCGATTTTCAGCATGGTTTCGATTTCGCGCACCTGCACAACCGGGATCTGGCTTTCCACGTCATTTTCCGCCAGCAGCGGATTGGGGTCACTGACGTAACGGATTATGCGCGAAATGGTCGGTCGCACATTCAGCAGCACCTGCTGCTCCTCGTTAACATAGGGCGTTACCGCCATAACGATACCGATGGGAATGGTGTTTACCGTGGTATCGACCACGGTTACCGCATTCTGATTGACCGAACCGGCATTGACTTCCACATCGGTGGTGAAATACACCTCATTGTCCACTACCTTTAATATCGCCGTCTGATTGTTCAGCGCCATGACCTTGGGACTGGAAAGCACCTTGACGTCACCAAAGGTTTCCAGCGCCTTCAGGGTAATATTAAGCGGGTTGCCATTGACCGTGCCGGTAGTGGCCAGCTGGAAGAACGGCGTGGACCCCAGTGCGCCACCGATAACATCCTGAATGCCGCCTTTTTTCAGAACCGTCTGTCCGCCAACGGTGGCGGTTTCGCTGATCAGCGACCAGTCGATACCGGCCTGGTATTTATCACTCAGTCGCACTTCGGCAATGGTCGCCTCGATCAGTACCTGTCGCTGCACCTTGCCTACGGTCTTTTTGATAAACTGCCTGATCTGCCGGTGCTGCTTCGCCGTGGCGCGTACCGCTATAATGCCGCTTTCGCGGTTGACGATGATATTGTTGCTGGTCGCCTGACGCTTGTTGCCGGCGACCTTCTGCACGTCTTCATTAAGAATACCGCCGATATTCTGTGTCAGCGTGGACCAGAATTCATTGATACTCTCGTTTTCGATTTCCGAGCGCGCCTTGTTGCCTGTGGTGCGGCCGGCACCGCCGCTACCGCCACCACTGCCACCGCCGCTACCACTATTGCGGATACCGCTTCCGGCGGCGCCGATCTCGGTGGAAACACTGACCGAACCCTTGCTGGAACGCTGCATGTTCAGATAGCCCACATTATAGGTTTCCAGATAGGGTCTGTCGGCCCTGATCTTGAGCGTGTCGCCATCGAGGGTATAAACGATGTTCGTCTGTGATTCGATACGATCCAGAATACGCGGCAGGGTCTGGTCGATAGCATTCATGGTGATATTGCCGCTTATGTCGCTGTCGATATCAAGATTGAGATCGGCGTCCCTGGCCATGGAAAACAGCAGTTCGCGCACCGGCACGTTATGCACCACCACGGTATAGGTCTCCAGCTTCTTGCGCTTGCCGGGACGTGGCAGGGCGGGCGCGCGAGTCACCGGTTGTGGAATATTCGCTTTCGGTTTTTCCGCCTCGGCCTTGATATGTCCTTCAGAGGGTACCGGCGGGTTGCTCGCACCACAGGCAAAAAGAAAAGCCGTGCTGAATATAATCGCGCTGGTGCTGATAATACGGAATTGACTGTTAATAGTTTTCATTGCTTTCCTGTCGAACACGTCGAGGCCTGTCCCTGCTTAGCCGGTGTTACGGATAATTTCTTTCTTCAGCGCCTTGATGCGCCGCAAATAGGGTTCACTGGCCCTGAGCGACGCCGGCAGCTCGTTCAGCGTTTTAATCGCCTCACTCTGCGTGGCAAAATCGTTATATACAACACTGTACCAGTGACGCCCGTTTATAACTGTTTCATAGATGTAAATCTTTGTAAAATCAAGCATTTCAGGCATATCTTCAAGAAAAGCCTCAACTTTGCGTGCATCACGCTTCAGGGCCATAAATAACTGTATGCTGTAGTGCCTGTCATTAGCCTGCGCCAGCCATTGCCGGGTTTTTTCCAGACGCTCGCCAAGCAGATCCGAAACTTCTTCTGCAGCCGCCGGCACCTGCTGTGCCGGCTCCGTCGGCTTGCTGCTGCCCTGGTCGGGCAATGCTGCCGGCGCAGCCGGCTGCCCCGTTCCCGGTTGTGAGCCGTTCTGCATACCGAGGTAATAGCCACCGGCCAGCGCCAGCACAACCAGCACCAGGGCAACAGCGGCAATTTTTCCCTTATGGCTGCCGCCGATTTTATTGAACTCGCTGTCGCGGGCAGCAGACTTGACGTGTTTTGCGGTAACCGTATGGCTGCCCTCGGAAAATGCGGCCAGCATGGCCTTGTCGGCAAGAATATTGATGCGCCTGGTCAGACCATCGGAATAGTTCTTGATAACGCGCGCGGTTTTACGGTTAAACAGGTCAGGGCCCTTGTAACCTACGGCGCGCAGGCGGAAGTTGAGGTATTGCAGGGTGTCGTCAGGCGGAAAAGGGGTCAGGCGGAAGCTGTGGGTAATGCGCTCTTTCAGCTGCCGGATATTCGGTGATGACAGTTTTTCGTCCAGCTCCGGCTGGCCGAACAGCACCATCTGCAGCAGCTTGTTTTCATCGGTTTCCAGGTTACTGAGCAGACGGATTTCTTCAAGCGTTTCTATCGGCATGCTCTGCGCCTCTTCCACAAAGAGTACGACCTGGCGGTTATCGGCGTGCTTTTGCAGTAAATGTGCCTGGATTTTCTGCATGACATCAACCTTGCTCATGTCATTGTCGACATCCAGCTGCAGTTCATGCGCGATAACATGCAGAATATTATCGGGCGAAAGACTGGGATTGGCGATATAAACCACATCGATATCATCAGCCAGACGCACTTCCAGCATACGACAGAGCATGGTCTTGCCGCTGCCAACTTCACCCACCACCTTGATAATGCCTTCACCGCTTTTAATGGCATACACCAGCGCGTCCAGCGCCGCGCCGCGCTGGCTGCCTTCAAAAAACAGGCTGGTGTCCGGTGTAATTCTGAACGGCGGACGCTTGAGGCCAAAATGCTCCTGATACATCAACGCTATCCCGGTCAGAGATTACCCAGCTTCTGCACCCGGCTGTACAGGGTTGTGCGATTGATTTTCAAAGCCTTGGCCGCCTTGCTGACATTGCTGTCGTTCATTTCCAGGGCAATGCGGATACTGCGGCTTTCAATTTCTCCAAGCAGGGCATCGAGGTCAAACTCTCCCTGCTGGATTTTCTGACGAATCATGTCATCACTGACCGAGGTCGCGGTGTCCGCCAGCGCCGTGGCCGACAACTCGGTTTCCAGTTCAGCGCTCAGCTGTTCACGGTTGACGCTCTGGCCCGGATATTTCGTGCCCAGGCGAATAACGATATTGCGCAGTTCGCGCACATTGCCCGGATAATCATACTGTCGCCAGAGCTCGCGCGCACCGTCATCCAGCACAAAGGGCGAGACGGTATCGCTGTAGGTCTCCATAAAGGCGTTCAGCAGCAGAAAGACATCATCGCCGCGAACATTCAGCGGCGGCAGCTTGATATTGAGAATACCCATACGATGATACAGGTCGTTGCGGAAATGCCCGGCCCTGACCTCATCGCTCAGGTTCTTGTTGGTCGCGGCCAGCACCCTGGCCTCGGAATGCAGGCCCTGGGTTTCACCGATACGGTAGAACTCGCCGCTTTCCAGCACGCGTAGCAGCTTGCCCTGCAAAGGCAGCGGCAGCTCACCGATTTCATCGAGTAGCAGCGTCCCCTTGCCCGCCTCCATAAAAAAGCCGCTGTGCGACTGTACCGCACCGGTAAAGGCGCCCTTGCTGTGCCCGAATAGCTGCGCCTCGAGCAGGTCGGGCGCAATGGCGGCACAGTTAATGGCCAGGTAGGGTTCGTTTCGGCGCGAGCTGTTTTCATGCAGGGCGCGCGCGACCAGTTCCTTGCCGGTACCCGAGGCACCCTCGATCAGCACCGGAAAGGGGGAGTCGGCAAACTGTTTTATCTGGTTATTGACCGCCTGCATGGCGATGCTGTCGCCGATAATGGAAACACTGGTTTGCGCATCACGCTGCTGGTCAATTTCGTAAATGCGCTGATGGTGCTGCAGGCGGTTGATCAGCAGATCGGGTTCCGCCGGCTTGGCAATAAAGTCCACCGCGCCGATGGTCAGGGCATGCTGGATATTCACATCATTGTCCTGCCCGGACAGCACCAGCACCTTCATATTCGGCTGCAGGGAAAGCAGCTCACGGATAAGGGTAAAGCCCTCATCCGGTTTGTGCGGGTAGGGCGGCAGACCCAGGTCGATCAGCGCCAGGCTGGGCAACTCATCGACCTGGTTGATGCGCTCCATGGCCTGCTGACGGGTTTCGGCGGTGATCATGTCAAACTGCTTGCGCAGCATGAAGCCGAGCCCTTCGAGTATCAGTGGATCATCATCCACCAGTAACAGGCGGACAGGTTTGCTGTTTTGCTTTTTTTCTTGTTGTTGGTCTGGCATCGATTTCCCCATAAATCGCTGGATGCTTTTTATTGTTATTCTTATTACACCTTATATAGCAGAAACATGGCCATGTTTTATACTCAGAACAGAAAAAGCCGTGATTCAGTCCTTTTTTCACCCTTTGCGGCGCCCTTTGCGACACTCCGGGCTTTTTCACTTCACTGTTTTTCCATGCTTAAATAGCCGGCATGTTCAATATTGTTCTGCACCAGCCGGAAATCCCGCCAAACACCGGCAATATTATCCGCCTGTGCGCCAATACCGGCTGCGCCCTGCACCTGATCGAACCCCTGGGTTTCAAACTGGAAGACAAACAGCTGCGCCGCGCCGGCCTGGACTACCACGAGTGGGCCGAAACAAGAACCTGGCCTTCTCTGCAGGCCCTGCTTGAGGAGGCTCCGGCAGATGCAACGATCCATGCACTGACAACCAGGGGCAGCGAGCCCTATCATCGGGCCACTTTCCGGAAAGGTGATTATCTGCTGTTTGGCCCCGAAACCCGCGGCCTGCCGGCGGCATTTCTCGATACGCTGCGCCCGGAGCAACGCCTGCGCCTGCCCATGCTGGCGCAAAGTCGCAGCCTGAACCTGTCAAATACGGTGGCCATCGTGGTCTATGAGGCTTTAAGGCAGAATGGATTTGCCGGGCTGGAATAGTGTGCCTGGGGATATTGATTGTTTATTTTTAACCACAGAGGTCACAAAGGTTCACAGAGTTTTTTGTTCGGCATGCCAAAGGCGTGCCTCGAACATAAAAAAGTTTTCCCTGTGTACCTCTGTGACCTCTGTGGTTAAAAAGAAGGCCGCCAGAAGCGCCGTGCGCCTACAGATTCTCCTGCGAAGACTGGCGACTGAGCAGGGCATTGACCGCTTCATCGATAGGCACATTTTCATAAAGCACCCGGTAAACCTGTTCACTGATCGGCATTTCCACGTCGTACTGGCGGGCCAGCGAAACCACTTCCTGCGCGGTATTGATGCCTTCGATAGCCTGGCCGATTTCGGCGCGCACCTGCTCAAGATTTTTACCTTTGGCCATCAGCAGGCCGGTGCGGCGGTTGCGTGACTGGTCATCGGTGCAGGTAAGAATCAGATCGCCGATGCCGGCCAGGCCCATAAAGGTTTCGCGCTGCGCGCCCATGGCCGCACCCAGGCGCATCATCTCCGCCAGTCCGCGGGTGATCAGGGCGGCGCGGGTATTGGCGCCAAAGCCCAGGCCATCGGCAGCGCCGGCGGCGATGGCAAGCACATTTTTGACTGCACCGCCCAGTTCAACCCCGATCATATCCTGGCTTAAATAAACCCGGAACCGCCCGCTGTGCAGGTCCTCGCTGATCTGGTGGCCAAAATCCTCAGAGGGCGAGGCCACGGTTATGGCCGTTGGCAGATTGGCGGCAACCTCACGGGCAAAGGTCGGCCCGGACATGACGGCCAGCCGGTGACACCGGGGCAGCTCCTCAGCGACTACCTGGTG
>DRLE01000022.1 GCA_011051475.1 Gammaproteobacteria bacterium | reverse complement strand
GTTGCAGCAACAGGGTGCAGCGGCGGATACGCAAATCGTCGAAATGAGTAATTATCCTTTGACGGTAAAAGTGTTTCCAGACAGCCGATTGCTAATACAGATGTTGCACAGCGATCGCTTCGAATCGGCCACCATCAGCCGTCTGTTGGCACATTTCGTTAACCTGCTGGAGGCGATAGTCAGTGATGCCGGGCAGCCGCCAGATAGCCTGAAACTGCTGTCGAACCAGGAAAGACAACAGCAGTTGTACCAGTGGAATGACACCGGTAAAGATTATGGCTCGACGCTGTGCCTGCACCAGCTGTTCGAGCGGCAGGTGAAAAAAACGCCACAGGCGACGGCGCTGATTTTAGACAATGATCAGCTCAGTTATGCCGAGCTAAACCGGCGCGCCAATCAACTTGCCCATTACCTGCGGGATGAGGGTGTCGGTCCAGAGGTCATAGTGGGTATCTGCATGGAGCGTTCCATTCACATGGTGACCGGTCTGTTGGCGATTATCAAGGCCGGTGGCGCCTATGTGCCACTGGATCCGGAGTATCCGCAGGAACGACTGTCATTCATGGTGGCCGATATGGACAGCATGCTGGTGCTGACGCAATCCCATCTGCTCGACCGGCTACCCGAAAAAACCTGTCGGCCCATCTGCGTGGACCAGGCTGACGAGTTACTGCGGCAGCGGGCTGCCGGTAATCCGAGCAATCTGAATAAGGAGCGCAACATTGCTTACATTATCTATACCTCCGGATCGACCGGCAAGCCAAAGGGCGTGATGAATACCCATTCCGGTATTCGCAACCGCCTGCTGTGGATGCAGGATACCTATGGCTTATCCGCGCAGGACCGGGTGTTACAGAAAACCACCTTCAGTTTCGATGTGTCGGTGTGGGAGTTTTTCTGGCCGCTGATCACAGGCGCCACGCTGGTACTGGCCAGGCCGGGCGGTCATAGAGACAGTGCCTACCTGGTGGAGCTGATCAGGCAGCAGGCGATCACCACGCTGCATTTCGTGCCGCCCATGTTGCAGATGTTCATGCTCGAGCCGGATGTCAGTTCATGCAGCAGTCTGAGGAACGTTATCTGCAGCGGCGAGGCATTACCTTACGACCTGCAACAACGTTTCCTGTCGACAATGAGCTGCGGCCTGCACAACCTGTATGGCCCCACCGAAGCGGCCATCGATGTAACCGCCTGGGATTGTCGTCGGCAGTCCGTCAGGCCGATCGTTCCGATTGGTCATCCGATTGCCAATACGCAGATCCATATACTGGATAATAATCTCGAACCCGTGCCTATCGGGGTGGCCGGCGAGTTATATATCGGTGGCGCTAATCTGGCAAGAGGCTATTTACAGCGCGCCGCGCTGACGGCGGAAAAATTTGTCCCCAACCCATTCAGCACGACACCCGGCGCGCGTCTGTATCGCAGCGGTGACCTGGCGCGTTACGCGGCGGATGCCAGCATCGAGTTTCTCGGTAGGGTCGATCACCAGGTGAAGCTGCGTGGTTTTCGTATTGAGCTTGGCGAGATCGAATCGGTACTAATGCAGCACGCCGACGTGCAGGAAAGTGTATTGCTGGCACGTGACGATGGTCCGGGCGATGACCGGCGCCTGGTGACATATGTAGTGTTGCGCGCAGCAGCGCAGACCGATGTGGACGCGCTGCGCCGGTTCCTGAAACGGCAATTGCCGGATTACATGGTGCCGGCCGACTTCGTCATCATGGAAGATCTGCCACTGACACAGAATGGAAAAATTGATCGCCGTGCATTGCCCGCGCCACTGCGCATGCAGCAACAAAATAGAGGTTCGATAGCGCCGCGTAACCCGCTGGAACGACAGCTTGCTGATATCTGGATGCAGGTGCTGGACTGTGACGATGTGGGTATAGACGAAAATTTCTTCGATCTCGGCGGCCATTCACTGTTGATGATCAAGGTCAACAGCAGGCTGAATGAAACCTTCGACCGCAAAATAGAGCTTGTCAAGCTGTTCGAGTATCCCACCATCGAAAGCCTGGCCGCCTATCTCCAGCAAGGTGACGATGAGCAGTCGTTCCAGAAGGGTAACGATGCGGAGATCGTACGTAAAAAAGGGGGCGGTGATCGATTAAAACAGCGCCGCAGTCGTATGCGCAAAAACGAAACTCCAGAAATAGAATATTGAGGTGACTTATGAGTGAAAATAAAACGTTTCTTGAGGAAACAGGCCTGGAAGTTGCCATTGTTGGCATGGCCGGTCGCTTCCCTGGGGCAAAAACTATCAGCCAGTTCTGGGATAATTTATGCAGCGGCAAGGAAAGTATTCGTATTTTCAGTGACGAGGAAATACTGGCTGCAGGGGTCAACCCGGAGGTGGCAAAAAAAGAAAACTATGTTAAAGCCAGGGGCGTGCTGGAAGATGTGGAATATTTTGACGCAGGTCTGTTTTCCTGTACGCCAAAAGAGTCTGAATCCATGGATCCCCAGCATCGCTTTTTCCTGGAGACCTGTTGGGAAGCACTGGAAGACGCCGGTTACGATTCCAGCCGGTATCCTGGTTCCATCGGTGTATATGGCGGTGTGGGTTTCAATTCCTACCTGATGCTGGAGCTCAAGACGCAGCCGGATTTTCTGTCGGAAGAAAAAATATTGAATGCCCTGATCGGCAATGACAAGGAATATCTCAGTACCCGGGTGTCATACAAGCTCGATCTAAGGGGGCCGAGTATAACCGTGCAGAGCGCCTGTTCAACCTCGCTGGTTGCGGTGCATCTCGCTTGTCAGGGTCTGATTGCCGGTGACAGCGATATGGCGCTGGCCGGTGGCGTCTCCATCCGTGTTCCCGAACATACCGGTTACATTCACCATCAGGGTTCGATTCTTTCACCGGACGGACACTGTCGGGCGTTTGACGAAAATGCCAAAGGCGCGGTGGGTGGTAACGGCGTCGGTGTGGTGGTGCTGAAACGCCTGGAGGACGCGCGGGCCGACGGCGACCATGTTTATGCGGTGATCAAGGGTTCGGCGATTAACAATGACGGTTCGTCCAAGGCGGGTTTTGCCGCCTCCAGCGTCGACGGCGAGGCGCGAGCCATTCGCTCGGCGCAGGCCATGGCGGAAATTGACCCGCGAACCATCTCCTACATAGAAACCCACGGAAGCGGCACGGCGATAGGTGACCCAATCGAGATAAGTGCATTAAACAAGGTGTTCGGCACACTGACCGAAAAGACCCGCTACTGTGCGGTCGGCTCAGTAAAAACCAACGTAGGGCACCTGGATACCGCCGCAGGTATTACCGGCCTGATCAAGACTTCGCTTGCCCTGAGCAATAAAAAACTTGTGCCCAGCCTCAACTTCAATAAACCCAACCCGCGTATCGATTTCGACGACAGTCCATTTTATGTCAACACGCAAACCGTTGACTGGCCGGACCATGGTCTGTCGCGCCGTGCGGGTGTCAGTTCTTTCGGCATCGGCGGCACCAATGCCCATGTCATCCTGGAAGAAGCGCTGGCAATGGCGGCTTCCGGCAGCAGCCGGCCATGGCAGTTACTGTCGCTGTCCGCCCGTTCCCACCAGGCCGTGGGCGTGGCCACCGAAAACCTGGCGAAACACCTGGAAAGCACGCCGGGACAGCAATTGGCAGACGTGGCCTATACCCTGCAGATGGGCCGGCGGGAATTTAATCATCGGCGGATTCTGCTGGTAAAAGATATGGATGATGCGATCCGTACCATCCGATCGGAAGATCCGAAACGACTGTTCACCGCAAAAATCGCCAGCAACGATCGTCCCGCATCGTTCATGTTTTCCGGACAGGGCTCGCAGTATATTAATATGGGTCGCGAGCTTTACGAAAATGAGGCCTTTTTCCGCGACACTATCGATCGCTGTGCCAGCCTGCTGCATAGCGAACTTGAGCTGGATATACGCGACATTCTCT
>DRLE01000021.1 GCA_011051475.1 Gammaproteobacteria bacterium | reverse complement strand
GGAAATGGTGCCCGGCCTGCACGTATCGGAAGACTATTATTCCGGCAATGCTATCTACAGCACGCGTGGTTTCTTCCGTGACCCGGATGCCGGCATGTTACTGCTGATCAACGGCGTTCCGGTCAACAGCCTGCAGGGCGGCTCGCGTTTTGCCGCCTACCGCCAGTCGCTGAACAATATCGAGCAGATCGAAATCATTCGCGGTCCGGGTTCCGCCGTCTACGGCGCCGACGCCTTTGTCGGCGTTATCAATATCATTACCCGAAAATACGAACAGGGCCAGGCATTCGGCGCCCAGGCCGGCTCTTTCGGCAACCGCGGCGCCTGGATGCAAAACAACTTCAAACTTGGAAAGTGGAAAAACCATTTCTCCCTGCAATACCAGGGCGCGGACGGTGATGACAGCCGCGTCATCGACAGCGACCTGCAGAGTTTTCTCGACGCCACCACCGCCACCCGCGCCTCGCTGGCGCCCGCGGCCATGACCACGGCCTATGACACACTCGACCTGGAGCTGGATCTGGCGCGTGAGCACTGGCGCATCAACCAGTGGCTGTGGCTGAACCGCGACCAGAGCAACGGCCACGGTCTGCCCTCGCTGGACACGCTCGACCCCGAGGGCCGGGTCAACAGCCGCGCCAGCCTGAGCACGCTGGAATACTACAATCCCGATGTCAGTGACAACTGGTCATTGAACCTGCGCCTGTCCTATCTCGACTATGTGGCCGACCGCCAGCGTTACCTGCTGCCCGGTGGCAGCATCGCGCCCGTCGGGGCCGATGGCAACCTGTTTACCAGCACCCTGCGCAATGTCAACTTCCCCGCCGGCATGATCGATTTCAGCAATAACCGCGAGCAGCACAGCCAGGCCGAGATCACCGCTTTCTATAGCGGCTGGCAACATCATAATCTGCGCCTGTCCGGCGGTTACCAGCTGCAGAGAATCACCTCGGAGGAATCACGCAACTATGGCCCGGGCATACTGGACAATAATCAGAGCACCGCGCCGCTACAGCCGATCGATGTGACCGGCAGTGACAGCGCCTCGCTGCCCGATGGCGAGCGCCGGATTGTTTATCTGTCCGTGCAGGACGAGTGGGATTTCCAGCCCGACTGGACCCTGACCGCCGGCCTGCGCTATGACGATTATTCCGACTTCGGCGATACCATCAACCCACGCCTGGCCCTGGTCTGGCAGACCCGCTACGACCTGAGCACCAAACTGCTTTACGGTCGCGCCTTTCGCGCCCCGGTCTACCGCGAGCTGAAACTGCAGAACCAGCTCGGCTATAACGGCAACAGCGAACTGAAACCGGAAACCATCGACACCCTGGAACTGGCCTTCGACTACCGGCCGCGGGAAACCCTTGCCGGCAATTTCAGCCTGTTTGCCCACCAGGCCCGCAACATGATCGTCGCCGTGGAAGACACCACCATTGCCAATACCTTTACCTACGAGAATGCCGACACCTGGAAGGGCTACGGCATCGAGGCCGAAGTGGACTGGCAGATGAGCGCCAGCGTGAATCTGAGCGCCAACTACGCCTGGCAGTACAACCGCCTGGTGGAAAAAGACATGGAGGCGCCCTACGCGCCCGGCAGCCAGCTTTATACCCGGCTGATCTGGAACATGGGCTATTTCTGGTCACTGATACCCGAGCTCCACTATGTGGGTGCGCGCCCGCGCGACCTGGGTGAAACCCGCGCCGCGATCAAGGACGCCACCCGCCTCGACCTGATGCTGAAATACCAGAACCACTATAAAAACTGGGACTTCAGCCTGCGCCTGCGCAATCTGCTGAATGCCGACCTGCGCGAACCGAGTATCGGCAACCCCAGTATTACCGGCGGGGCAGCGCTGACCAACGATGTCCCCATGGAAGGCCTGCGGGTGATGGCGGAATTACGCTACTTCACGGGTAAATAACGACCTCTTGTCGGAAAGGTGAGTGATATGAAATCTAACTGCTTGAAAAACAAAGAACAAGCTACGAAAATAGTATCAGGTAGTGGTTTTGTTCCAGGCGCAGGCTTATTGGCACGCGCCGGCTGGTACGAGCTGTCCGGCTATCGCCAAATTTTCCCAAATATCCCGACTCACTCCCGTTTACTCCGTGCAGCGCATATGGCACCCCACAAGGCAACAATTTGTTCATCCCGTACCGGCCTGTCAGCCCTGCTGTCGGCCATACTCCTGTGTCTGCCTGCCACGCTACCGGCCAGTCAGAGCGGCATACCCGGTTATTCCCAGTCCAGCAGTGGCAGTACATCCTGCCATGATTGCCACACCTATTCCTCCAGCGCACCCTATAACACTCTGAGCATCAGCGGCAGCAGCAGCGTGCTTGCCGGCAGCACCAGCAGCTTCAGCGTACTGCTTTCGGCGGATGACAACCAGAACATGTCCTACGGCGGTATCGACCTTTCCACCTCGGCCGGCCTGCTCATGGCCACCGACAGCGCAACCACCATCACGAGCAGTGAACTGGTGCACAGCAGCCCCAAAGCCCTGACCGACACCGGCAGTTCACTGGATGCCAGCTGGGCATTCGACTGGCAGGCGCCGGCCAGTGCCGGCACGGTCACCCTGTCCGCCTGCGGCCTGCCGGTCAATGGTGATGGCAGCGCAGTGCGACTGGGTGAGCATGGTAGCCGCGACGGTCGCGTCGCCTGCAACACATTCGATATTCTCGTGCAGCAAAAGCCCGTGGCCGTGGCCGGCGATAACCAGACCGTGAAGGACACCGACGCCAGCGTCAGCCTCGATGGCAGCCAGTCAAACGATCCTGATGGCAGTATCAGCACTTACCTGTGGGAACAGGTTTCCGGGAATCAACTGATCAGCATTATCAACGCCGACAGCGCCAATGCCGGCTTTGCGCCCCCCGATGTTGCCCCCGGTTCACCGGAAGAATACGTTTTCCGTTTGACGGTTACCGACAATGACAATCTGAGCAGCAGCGACACACTCAGTATTTTCGTGCAGGACCCGCTGGATACCAATGTCGCGCCAACCGCCAATGCCGGCACCGACCAGAGCGTGGGTGAAAAGGACGCGGTCACGCAGCTGCCTGCCGTGGTCAATCTCGATGGCAGCGCCTCTAACGACCCCGATGGCAGTATCAACAGCTATCTGTGGGAGCAGACCAGCGGCACCAATACCGTGAGCATCAATAACGCCAGCAGCGCCATGGCCAGTTTCACTGCGCCTGCTGTGGACAGCGCCGGCGACAGCCTGACATTCAGACTGACCGTTACCGATGATCTGGGCGTTGCCGCTACCGACAGCGTCACCATAACCATCAACGATGTCGATACGCCACCAACGGCAAAAATCACCGACGCTTCCGGCGTGGTCATTTCCGCGATCAACAATAACGCCAGCGTGACCCTCTATGGCAATTTCTCCAGCGACCCGGAAGGCCCGATTACCGCCTACAGCTGGGCCCAGAGCGCCGGCCTGCCGATTATCAACCCCGGTCCTGCCAATGAAAACAGTTTCAGCTTTACCGCACCCGATGATGAAGGCGGCAGTATTACCATCGACCTGACCGTCACCGGTGATGAGGGCAGCGCCACCGATACCATCAGCGCCGTGCTGCAACTGAGCAATCTGCCACCCGAGGTAACCGCCGGTCCGGACCAGACCATCAGCGAAGGTGAAACCATCAGCCTGTACGGCACGGTCTCCGACCCGAACAACGATCTGGCCACGGTGCAGTGGCGGCAGATCAACTGCACGGACGACTGTCTGTTACCGCCGACCACCATCAACCTGCCACTGCCATCCGGCGATGCGCATGCCAGTGTATTGAGCCCGGCGGTGAGCGCCGGTGACAGCGTCGTGCTGAGCTTCGAGCTCAATGCCACCGACAGCAAGGGCCTGAGCCGTAGTGCGACAACCACGGTGACCATCAATGACAACGGCATCGACGGCTTCCCGGACGATGCCATTCCCTTTACCAGCTACAATGGCCGGCCCATGGCGATCAGCGTCGAAACTGTCGACAGCAGCAACAATGCCGTGATCAGCGAGCTGCTTACCGCGGACAATACCAGCATCAGCGATAACAACAACCGCCCGCTCAGTTTCCCCTATGAACTGGTCGATCTGCAGATTCGCCTGGATACACCCGGCTCGGTTATGGTAACCCTGTATTTCCCGGAACCCGTGCCCGAAGCTTATGATTTTTATCAGTACATGAGCAGCGTCAGCTGGGTGAGCACGACCAAGGCGAAGAACTTCGATGACCTGAACTACGATGCGGCGAAAGGCTGGCGTGAAATCGCCGAGGAAGCCGAGTTCAGCGCCGACCGGCGCAGCGTTTCCTTCCTGCTCACCGATGGCGGCCCGAGCGACACCGACCCCGCCACCGGCATTATTTCCATCGCCACCGCCCTGGGGCAGAACCCGCCGCAGGCGCTGGAACAGCCAGGGGCTACCGGCGCCCTGTCCCTGCCCGTTCTTATGCTCGGTCTGCTATTGGTCGGCATAAGGCATATCGTTGGCTTCACGCCCGCAACGGCAGGGCTTTATGCGGGCCTACGTCTGAAGCGCGCAGAATCAATACAACGACAGTAAGTAATTTCTTTTCTCTCGTTCTATACACGAGAAGATGAAAATGAGCCTGAACATGTAAATCTGTAGGCCGGCATATATGTCCATGGATGGACGGTATTAGGACAATGCAGGAGCAATTGCCGAAGGTACGTTGCCGGCTTCACGTCCGCAACGGCATCGCCTGCGCAAGGCAGTGCTCCAGCCGGCTG
>DRLE01000020.1 GCA_011051475.1 Gammaproteobacteria bacterium | reverse complement strand
GTTTTGCTAGACTGCCTGGTTCCGCCCGTAAAGGTTTTTTATGGTTATTCAATGAAACGATTTGTTACTTTCGGCATGCTTATGCTGGCGGCGCTGGCGCAGCCATCTCTCGCGGAAGAGTCCGGCGAAACGGCAGGGCAGGGGGTGACCTATCGCGCCATGCCCACGTTGTCATCCAATCCGAGTTCGGGCACGGGCGTGGGCGCCATGCTGACGGGTATCTATCATGCCGACAAGGCTTCGTCACCGTCACAGGCCATTCTCAACGGCCAGTATACGAACACCGACAGCTACAATCTATTTGCCATCAACAAGATGTTTTTCGACAGCGACCGCTGGCAGTCGAATACGGTGGCGGGCATGCTGTACAACAACTCGGGCTTTGATTTTCCCGCCGACTGGCTGCCGCCGGTTTCCCTGCCGATAAACCCTGATGATGGTATTCAGTATAACGTGAATATCTATGTGATTGGCCAGCAGTTGATGTACCGGATAAAGCCGCATTTTTACCTCGGCGGACAACTGGTATATATCGACCAGTCGTTCAGTGGTACGAACCTGGCCGGTGAACTGTTTCTTAAGTCGCGCGGCATTGAGGATGCCTCGCGCGGTGGTTATGGCCTGACCCTGTCCTATGATACCCGGACAAAAAGCGAGAAGTTCTACCCGACGAATTCAAGCTGGGTGGATCTGGTGGCGAACCATTTTCCCGAGTTTATGGGCATCAATGCGGCCTACTATAATCTTACCCTCAATGCCAGAAAGTATATTCATGGCATAAGGTCGGCCGACGTTTTCGCCATGCAGCTTTACGGGCAGTATTCCAGTGAGAACACGCCGGATGGCGCACTGGCCGCGCTTGGCGCGCGAAACATTATCAGGGGCTTTCCAATCGGCCTGTACAAGACCCGCCACATGCTGGCCGCCCAGGGGGAATATCGCTACAGGGTTGGGCAGTCGCGTTTCAGGTTGACCGCTTTTGCCGGCTATGCCAGCCTTACCGGTGGATCAAAGGGCACGACTGCGGGCAATCGTGAGGCGGATAACGGCGATTATTACAGCGGTGGTCTGGGCGTGCACTATATTCTGGCGGAAAAGCAGCAGCTGGATTACCGCGTCAATGTGGCCTACACCAGCGAGGATGAGGCTTCCATCTACGCCAGTATCAATCAGGCATTTTAGAGGCGATCGCTTTCCTGCCGGGTAGCTGTTCTGCTTTACCTGGCTGGCCATATCAGCCGGTAGTCGTTGCCTGGCACCGGTTGACATTTATTCCTGTTTCATTATTTTGGTAGTTATCTTTCGGGGCATTAGTCTGTGAAAACCTTTGTTTTTACAGGGGCATAACCAAACCAACAGGAGAAAAACCATGAGTGATTTTCCATACGCACCCGCGGGCTGGAGCGTGAGTGACGCTGAAGCTATTGCGGCCAAAGAAGGCATTAACCTGACCGATGACCACTGGGAGCTGATTCGCGCCCTGCAGGAGTACTACAGCAAGGCCGAGTTTCCGAAACTCAGGGAAATTACCGATGCGCTGGAAGAGCGTTTTCATGCCAAGGGCGGTATGAAATACCTGCACATGGCCATTCCCGCCGGGCCGATAGCCCAGGGGTGCCGTCTTGCAGGCCTGAAAGTGCCTGCCGGCAGCATTGACCCGTCATTCGGTACGGCTGCCTGATTTCCGCATTCTGGCAGTGATGCCAGTCGGCCCGTCCGGACACTGCCCTGCGCGGGGCAGGCGGACGGGTTTGTCCGCCAGCAAACCACCCGGCCATAAACCCCCGTCAGAGCAGCGCCATTTTACAGCCAACTTGCGGGTATAATCAGCGCATGAATACACGCCCGGCCATCAAAACCACGACACAGACGGTTACCGTACAGTCCGGCCGTCCGAGCGGAAAAATCGGGATTTCTCCCGAGGCGCAGCAGGACGTCCGTCAGGCCTATCTGGCCAGTCAGCGCCAGCGTTTTCGTCAGGAGGTGGTGCGCATGACCACCGGCGGTATGCTGGCATTGCTGCAAAAGCGCGGCTGGCCGCCGGCACAGGCGCAGTCTCTGGCCTTTGTGCTGGCCTGGGTCTATGCCTGGCAGTGGCTGCAGCGCAATGTGCATGCCGACTACCAGGCTGAGGTGCTGGCCTCGTTTCAAAAAGGCGCGCAGGGTTTTCTTATCGACATGCTGCTGCAAAGTGACAGCCGTAGCGGTTTTATCCGTGCCTATATCGATTACTGGAAAGCCTATAACGGCAAGCCGCAACAGCCGCAGCAGTACCTGCTGAGTCTGCTGGATGAGCACGGCGATGCGCTGGCGGATTATATTGATGAGCGCTGGCAGTCGCTGGACCTGCTGCAGCAGTCTTTTGCCGAGGCCTATAAAGACCTGGCGCGTGATGAGAAGAACCGCTACGCCGAAATGCTGGACGACAACGACCGACACCGTCTGGCGCTGGTCGATGCCCTGCCCGATGTCAGCCTGCCGTCCGGTTTTGCCAAGCTCGGGCTGATTCCGGCCATGGGCTGTCCGCAGACCTGCCGGCACTGCATGTTTATCTTTCGCCCCTTGATGAAAAACACCGAGGATCCCGAAGCGCTGTATCGCATGGTCGATGAACTGACCGAGTCGGTACTGTTTACCGGCGGCGATCTCAGCAAGCACCTTGAGCATTTCTACCATGCCATACGCAGCATGCCGCGGGTAAAGACTTTCGCCATACTGCTCAATGGCGATTTTGCCGACAGCCGGGCCGTTACCCGTTCGGTGCTGGAGAAAATGGCCGCGGCCATTCGCCAGCGCCCGCTGAACTGGGCCAGGGCAAAGGTCATGCTGCAGATCAGTTTCGACGAGTTTCATCAGGAGGTGGTGGTCAACCGGCGGGGCGAGCTTAATGAGCGTATTCCCGTCACCAAGATTGCCAATATTGTCGAGCTGGCGCCAAAGTACAGCGATGCCATCCAGCTATGTCTGCTGCACAAGCAGGTCGATCTGAATTTTTCCATGGACCTGTTCAGCAAGGGTGTGTTTGCGCGCCTGGTCAATGAACTGGGCCGGCGCGGCCAGCAGGTGCGCGTGCTGTCCAGCGCACCCTCGTCGCGCCTGAAACGCAATCCGCTGAAACCGCAAACGCCGGCGCCGCTGATTCGTGATGCAACCTTTGTGCTGGAACAGTACCCGGATGTGCATATGCTGCTGACCAGCACCACCATCGATGCCTATGGCCGCGCCGCCGAAATGGAGTTGCACGAGGCGGTCAACGAGCGTGACCTGCTGCAACAGATGCTGGCCGGCGGCGGCACCGATGGCGAGCGTTTCGATATCGACCTGATGTTCTGGTTCAATGGCTGGGCGACCCTGTTCTCCGCCGTGCATGTCTGCCTGGGCAATGTCTTCGAAGATGGCATGGACACCATTCGCCAGCGCCAGGCCAAGGACCCGCTCAGCCATGCCCTGAACCGTTTCGATCTGCGCCTGCTGGAATACTACCGTCAGCAACATGATGATCTTGATGCTATTATTGAAGTATCAACCAGCCCGCATCACCTGTTTCATACCATCACCGAAGACAGTGCAACACGCCTGTATATGACGCAGAGGCTGCTGGCAGAAAACGGATAGACGGATTATTCATGATTACAAATCATTTTGCGCGGACAGCTGTTAACCGTGTTTTTCAGATTCTTGTTCTTGTCGCACTCGTATTTGCAGCGACGGGCTGTGAGAAATTCACCCGCCAGGAAAGCGCGAACCTGGCGCCTTTCGCCGATCAGACCATTGACCTGGTCAGTACGCTGGATTACGGCCTGACCGATGATGATTATATTTATCTGAGAAAAATCGAGGACTATGTCGACGGACAACAGCCTTTTGATCGCTTTGCCGCGCTGGAAAAACAGGTGGGTGATCGCCTCAAGGCCATGGTGGCCTATTCCATCGAGATGGTCAGGATATCGGAGCAGCCGGTCAGTGAAACGCGCAAGTCCGAAAAGCTGGCCGACATAATCGAGCAGCTCAGTGAATACATCAATCAGGGCAAGCCCGTACCGTCCGAGGCATCGGATCGCCAGGCCCTGCTGATAAAGCTGCGCAGCAGTGATGATTATCTGGAATCGCTACGCATGATACAGCCCCTGATCGACCGTTTTGTCGAACACTCTCTCAGTGTGGTGGACGATCTTGAAACCGAGAAGCATAAGGTGTTCACCCGGCTGGAGCAGGCGGTTGATCGTAAATACGGCACGGCCATCGATTTCGAGAATGAACTGCGCCTGGTAAAAAACGTTTATTACAAAACGGCCATTGCGCTGGCCCGCTATGCCAAGACACGTGATACTGCCTATATCGAAAAAATGCGCGAATATGGTGCCCTGCCGGTGGTGGATTATCTTGAGGGAAAAACACGCTTGTCCAATAAGGACATGCTGGCCCTGCATAAAATCATCAATGCGCGCATGGCCGCGGCCAATGAAAACTACAACTACCTGAAGCCCGACTACGATGCCTATTACAGCAGTCACCAGGAGCTGAAGGCCATTTTTGACAGCAAGGAGAACGAGCTCAAGGCGGCGCGTCTGGCCTTTGTGGTCTGGGGCCGGGCCTATCAGAAAATGGCATCCGGCAAGACCGAGCCGGCGGAATGGTTCGATATTTCCGAATCCGGCGCGCTGCTGATCGGCGTGGCCGGCCGTGCCATCAGGCGCTGATCGAATCCTTCACTGGCGGCTATCGTATCCGGCTTGTTGTATCAGGCCCGTACGGCCGGAAATGCTGCGATCAGAAATGATACTGCAGATACAGGGTCGTGAAATTACTGCCGCCCTTGATGCGACCGAAGGCGGACGAGGTTTCAAAGATCGATGAGCGGTGGTGAATACTGGCGCCGAAATAAAGGTCTCTCAGCCTGTTCGCCCGGAACAGGTCGCCGATGCTGAAATCAAGGCTGGCGTCGATATAGTTCATCAGGTTGCTTGAGCGGTAGCCTTTCTCATCCATTTCCCGCTGTTCAAGGTCGCTGACCGTTTCGATATAGGAGAGGCCGTTGGCCAGGCCGATGCGCCAGAGCACAGGCCATTTGATATTGAAATAGGCCTTGATGCCCAGCACATATTCACTGGTCGGTTTGCCGGTGTAGGTCAGTTCGCAGTCATTCTGGCCGTCACAGGGATTGTCGCCCAGGCCCGCGTATTCCGGCTGGTTAATACCCTTGCCGGGCGCCAGTGTCTGTTTGTAGGTGTCCGCGGCATGATGATAGACATAACCGGTGGTGAGATAGACGTCGATATAATCCTGGCCGAACAGGCTGTCGGCAAGCGGGTGGCCGTAGAAGATCGAGGTAATGCTGTTGTTCTGTTCATCGGGTTCTACATCGAACCTGATGATATCACCAAAGTTCGATGGCGTGCCCGGGCCGTGGGCGATGCGGATATAGGGTTTGGCGTCGAGTCTCGGTGCCAGGGTCTTTGTCTTGTCATTAAAGAAGGCGATACCAAGGTAAACCTCGCCATAGGTGCCTCTGTCGATAACACCGGAGTTGCGCGCATTGCTGTCCAGGGCGGTCAGCTGGGCGCGGCCGAGCAGGTAGAAGTTGCTGGCCACGTGGTAGCGGATTTCACTGCCCACGGTCAGATCCATGCCGGCGCCAATACGGTTGTCGATGGTCTGCGAGGTGTCGTTGGGATCGATAAAGCCGTCGAGGCCGAAATAGTAAGCGTTAAAGCGCGCGCTCTTGTAGCGCAGCTCGGCATAGGGAATCAGATCCCATGATCCCGAATCCCAGTGATAGCGACTGCCTGCGGTGGCGTAATAGCGACCGTCATTATCGCCCATCAGTTCGACCGATCCCACCATGCCGTTTTTGTGCGTGCGCTCAAGATGTATGCCCATGTCCAGGCTGTTGCCCCGGATCAGGTTCTGATAATCGGCGGGAATATCGAAATAGCGGTAGCGGCCGATCACGCTGAGCTGGATGGCGTTGTCATCGTACAGTTTGATGCCGCCGGTAAGGCCGCGGATAAAGAAGATGTCGCCGTCATAAAACATCAGAGGAATAAAATCCGAGACCTGGTCTTCCTCGGTTTTAAAGGGGACCCGGGCGATACGAAAGCCGGCGGCGATGCCCCAGTCTTTTTGCGCCACCTCGACGGCCGAGGCAGGCAGGGCTATGCAGAACAGTAACAGGGTAATAAGTATATTTTTCATTTTTCAGATTTTTATATCCGGTCGACCTGTTATTTTAAACTACTGTTTACACAAAAAATTGATTTCCCAGTCCCAGGCGGTTTTGACAATGGCTTCAAGGTCGGCAAAGGCCGGCTGCCAGTTGAGTTCCTGGCGGGCAAGGCTGGCATCGGCAACCAGTACCGCGGGGTCGCCGGCGCGGCGCGGCTCGATGCTTACCCTGAAATCTTTGCCGGATACGGCTTTGGCCACGTCGATGACCTGTTTTACGGAAAAGCCCTTGCCGTTGCCAAGATTGAAGCGCGCGCTGCGGTCGTTTTTTATCATGTGTTCCAGCGCCAGCGAGTGCGCCGTGCACAGGTCGTTGATATGGATATAGTCGCGCACGCAGGTGCCGTCATCGGTATCGTAATCGTCGCCGAACACCTTGATATCCTCACGCCGGCCGGAGGCGGCCTGCAGGATCAGCGGAATCAGATGGGTTTCGGGTACGTGGCGCTCGCCCAGTTCACCGTCCGGGTCGGCGCCGGCGGCATTGAAATAGCGCAGGCAGGTGGCGCGCAGGCCATAGGCGGCGTCGTAGTCATCCAGCACCTGCTCGATCATCAGCTTGGAGT